>JBFLKL010000261.1:0-3612 GCA_040883175.1 Synechococcaceae cyanobacterium
CTCGATCCACTGCTGGTGGGCGCCCACTACGACGGCCCCCTGCATTCCATCGGCGCCGACGACAACGCCAGCAGTGTGGCCGCCCTGCTGGAGCTGGCCCGTGTGGCTGGTGGCCTTCGATCAGGAGAAGTGGGGCCTGCTCTGCAGCAGGGCCCTGGCCAGGAAACTGCGCCAGTCCGGCCAGAAGCTGCGGCTGATGGTGAGCCTGGAGATGCTCGGCTACACCGGCCCCAGCCAGGACTACCCCTTGCCCGGGATGCGCCGGATCTACGGCGATGCCGGCGATTTCATCGCCGTGGTGGGCAACGCCGCCGCCGCCTTCACCCTGCCCAAGCTGGCGCGGACCATGGGCGCCCACGTGAAAACCAGGGTGCTGCCGGTGCCGAACAAGGGCCGCTCACTGCCCGATGTGCGCCTCTCCGATCACAGCCCCTTCTGGGATCCGGGCTACAACGCGGTGATGGTCACCGACACCTCCTTCCTGCGCAATCCCAACTACCACCTCATCAGCGACACGATCGAGAGCCTGGATCTGCCCTTCCTGGCGGCCGTCACCAACGGGCTCGATGCGGGGCTGAGGCGGCTTTGAGCCGCATGAGATGCCGTAAACACCGCCGGATGCACCCACCTCAGGCTCGGATCCCCAGCCGGCCGAATCCGGAGAGGCAGAGACAACCCACTGACCCTGGTGCTTCCGTCGCTGGTTTCATGGCGTGGTGTCTCCACGTCGACGTTGGCGAGGGCTCAACAGCAGGCCGACACCGGAACCGATGACCACCAGCGTCAACAAGCCCAGCAGGGCTGAGTAGTAGGGCTGCAGATTGATCGGCCCGAAACGCCCGGAGTGGATCTTCAGGAGCCAGAACGCATCGATGCCCTGCTCCAGCAGCAGGCTGTAGAGCGAACCGGTGAGGGCGGTGAGCAACAGCGGGGCAGCCGCAACCGGCACGAGCACTCGGTGCAGCAGACGAAATCGAGCCGAAACGGATCTGGGCATGGGGTGTGTTCCTACTGCTCCCGGAGATGCCTGTGCAGCATGCGCTCATCGCTGCAGGGCATCCAAAGACCATTGTTCTGGTGGGTGCCCTGACAACCCAGCTCCCTGGCCCGTTGCTCGGCTTCCTGCCGGGTCCTGTAAAGCCCCCTGGAGTGGGCATCGGCGTGCTGGGAGATGTCCATGGCTGCTGTCAGGGCCAGCACCAGAAGCACGCGTGCTGGGCCGCCCATCCTCGGCATGGCCTGACCTGATCCGCGCATCAAGGCGGGTGGGAACTGACCTCAGCCTGCAGTCTCCAGTCAGTGGAGAGTCAAGTGGCTGCGTTCAAGCCGCTCGGCCGCGACGCTGGCGATTCCCGGTTGTTCGCGAACCCTGTGGGCGGCACTCCCTGACGCCCTCCAGTGCTCAGGCGTCGATCTGCAGGTTGCCCATCATGCCCAGCTCCTCATGATCGAAGATGTGGCAGTGGTACACCGTGCGGCCGGAAAAATCCGCGAAGCGGGTGCGGATCCGCACCGTCTCGCCAGGCCGCACCAGCACCACATCCTTCCAGGCCCGATAGGGCTCGGGTCTGCCGTCGCGACTGATCACCTGGAAGGGGTTGATGTGCACGTGAAAGGGGTGATCCATCACGCCGGCGTTCACCACCTCCCAGTCTTCGGTGTCACCCAGGCGCACGCGGGTGTCGGTGCGGCTGTGGTCGTAGACGCGGCCGTTGATCAGAAACACCATGCCCTGGCCCGGTGCCATGCCGTGATTGAGCAGGAAGCGGCGGGTGCGCAGCGGTTCCGGCAGGGGCTCCACCGGCAGCAACCGCTGCGGCAGCGGGAGGGGATCCACCGATCCCACGTAGGCGAGGGTGGCGATCGCCGTCTGATTCTGCTGCGGCAGACCTGATCGCGAACCTCCGCCATCCCTGGATCCGCGGCCGGCACCCATGCTGCGGCGAGGCCCCATGCCCATGCCCCGCCCAGGAGCACTGCCGCCCATCATTCCGCCGCCCATCATTCCGATGCCCCCCCGGTCATAGGGGAGGTTCAGCAGGCGATAGCGTCCCTGCGACCGATTGGCCTGCACCAGCACCTCGGCCCGCTCGCCCGGCGCCAGCAGCAGCTCCTGCAGCTCCACCGGGGCCTCGATGGCACCACCATCACTGGCGATCAGATGGAAGGGATGGTCCTCCAGGGCCAGCCGCCAGAAGCGGGCGTTGGATCCGTTCACGATCCGCAGCCGCAGCAGTCCGCCGGCCGGAACCGACAGCTCCGGGTTCACCTGGCCGTTGACGGTGAGCACCGGCCCTTCCCGGCCCAGCATCATGCCCATCCCCAGTCCCCGCCCCATGGGCCCGAACCCCCCGCTGCTGGGGAGATCCTTGAGGAACAGCACCTGTTCAGCCGCCGCCTGAACCTCGGGGATGCGATCGAGCTCGCCGCGCACGATCAGCACCCCGCCCAGGCCGCCGAACACCTGGTCGGCCACCGTGCCGTGGCGGTGTGGGTGGTAGTAGAAAATGCCGGCGGGATGGTCGGCGGGCAGTGCGAAATCGTAGGTCTGGCTGGCACCGGGAGCCACGCTGAGAAAGACGTTGTCGGCCGTGCCGCCAGGGGGAATGTGCAGCCCGTGGTAGTGCAGGTTGGTGGGCCGATCGAGCCGGTTGTGCAGGCGGATGCGCACGGCATCACCGGGTTCGAGCTCCAGGAGCGGGCCGGGCAGCAGGCCGTTGTAGGTGAGCGCCCGCTCCGGGCCGCCGGGGATGGAGACAGGCGTCTCCCGGGCCACCAGATCCAGCTCCAGCCGCCCGCCGCTGGAACGGACAGCGGACGTGGCAGCCGAGTGGAAGCGCCCGCCTGGCCGAAGGACGGTGGAACGGCCCAGCACGAGCGCGCCGGCGGTTGCGGTGGCCCCGGCCGCCAGGGCCAGGAAAGAGCGTCGGCGGAGGTGGAGGTGGAGGTGGACTCCCATGGTCAGCCTCTGGTTTCGAGCCACTGGAACGGTCGATGAGCGCTGTCGCCCGGGAAGGAGAACGCCATGCAGGGCTCTCGGTCGGGGGGCATGCCATGGACGCAAGCCAGAGCACCGATGGGGTCAACCGCAGGATCCCGGACCGAGAAGGCAGCGACAGTCATGCCCACGCCCACAAGGCTGGTGACCAGCGATGCACGTTCGGTTCCGGCTCGACCTGATGGTTCATCATCCTCTAATCGAGCGGGCCGAAATCAACCCTAGGGTCTCCATCCGAGGGAGAGTCAAGCGGCGGCGGCAACGCACGATCCAGCACGGCGCTCCATCTGAGCCCTCCCTGCCTGAGCCGTCCGGTCAGCGGCGGAGCCGATGGCCGGACGGCTGCTGATCAGACCCCGGGCCGCGATGTCACGCCGCTGGTGGATCGTGGCGGCCGGCTTCCCGCCCGCTGAGGTGGGAGGCACACATCGCCCGGCCGAACGAATCGGTGATGAATGGGTGACCCGCTGTGGAGATTGGTAACGTTGCCCTGGTGGAAGGCCTCGGGCTCCCGGATGCCACCGAGGGGAATCGGAATCCCGCGGGTCAGGACAGCAATGACCTCCGTGAGCTGCTGCTCACGTTCAGCAGTCCTGATCGGCCACCAGCAGCAG
>JBFLKL010000262.1:0-5252 GCA_040883175.1 Synechococcaceae cyanobacterium
CGATGTGGAGGTGAAACCGGATCAGGTGCTGGCCAAGGTGTCGGAGGTGTTCGGTGTGGGGGCCGATGAGATGCGCAGTGCCAGTCGCAAGCGGGCCGTCAGCCAGGCCCGCCAGGTGGGCATGTACCTGATGCGCCAGAACACCGACCTGTCCCTGCCGCGCATCGGGGAGGTGTTCGGCGGTAAGGATCACTCCACGGTGATGTATGCGGTGGAGCAGATCGAGAAAAAGCTCAACAGCGATCCGCTGCTGGCCCGCCAGGTGCAGCAGGTGCGTGACTTGCTGCAGATCGATTGCCGCCGCCGCCGCTGAGCGAGCTTCCCGGGGCCGGTCAGTTGCAGCCCTGCACGGAGATGCGGTAGCTGAAGCCGAGAGCGTTGGGATCGTCGCTGGCTCCCACCTTGAAGTTCATCTGGCTGGCCTGCTTGCCGGGTACGGCCAGGAAGGGCCCGAACATCTTGCCGGTGCCGATCGGTGGGTTCATGCGCTGATCGATCACCTTGAGGCTGGTGCCGTCGCTGAACTTCATGTAACCCTCCACAGGGTAGGTGGCGTTGGCATCGGACGAATTGGCCGTGAAGAAGAACTTGTAGCGCTGATAGGGCTGATCCACGATGAAGTCGGTGTTCCAGTTGGGCCGTCCGATCAGGCGACCGCGATCCACGCGCTTGGACACGATGTCGCTGCTGCCGTCCCCGCCGATGGGCTTCAGGAAGGTGCAGGTTTCGGCGCGGGCGGTGCCGGCCAGCGGCAGGCTGCAGGCCAGGGCCAGGGCGGCGAGATGACTTCCGGCAACAAGGATGCGGAAGGCGGCGGGGTGTGCGGGCATGGGATGGGAAAACGGAGTCGGAGGCAACCTGGAGCTGAGGAAAGCTAGATCAGTGGCCTGGCGGGATCCAGTCCCTCCACTTCCCCCTGAAATACCCTGCTGGCGGTGATGTCCTCCGCCTCGATCGTCATCAGATCCAGTTTCGTCACTGCCGTGCCCATGCTGCTGAACAGGCGGTTGGCCTGGCGCATGCGGGCCCGGTCGATGGCGTTGCGGATCGAACGCGCGTTGGCGAAGAACGGCAGCTGCATGCGCCGCTGGATGTAGTCGGCGAACGCGGCTCTGGCGTCGTCGCTGAAGCGATAGTTTTCCGCCGCCAGGATCAGCTGGGCGATCGCCAACAGTTCCTCCGCGCTGTAGTCGGGAAAGTCGATGTGGTTCGCCACGCGGGATGAGAGGCCTGGATTGCTCTGATAGAACACATCCATGCGCTCCTTGTAGCCGGCAAAGATCACCACCAGGTCGTCGCGGTTGTTTTCCATCACCTGCAGCAGGATCTCGATCGCCTCAGCGCCGTAGTCCCGCTCGTTCTCGGGCCTGTAGAGGTAGTAGGCCTCGTCGATGAACAGCACCCCGCCCATCGCCTTCTTGAGCATCTCGCGCGTCTTGGGTGCTGTGTGGCCGATGTACTGACCAACCAGATCATCGCGTGTGGCCGTCACCACATGGCCCTTGCGCACATAGCCCAGCCCGTGCAGGATCTTGCTCATGCGCTCGGCCACGGTGGTCTTGCCGGTGCCTGGTCGCCCCGTGAACGACATGTGCAGGCTGGGGGGAGCCGTTTCCAGCCCCACCTGCCGGCGGGCCCGGTTCACCACCAGCAGGGCGGCGATCTCGCGGATGCGCGCCTTCACCGGCTTCAGGCCCACCAGTTCGCGGTCCAGCTGATCGAGCACGTCCTGCACCCCGGCCCCCTCGTACTCCGCCCGCAGGTCCACCGCCGCAGCGGGAAGGGTCTCCGGCCCCGCGTCCCGGTCGTGGCTGGGAGCCGGTGCGGGGTGGGTCATGGCACGGGCGGAGGGGGGAGTGGAAGAACCGTCATGGCTGGGGGGTGCTGCCCAGCAGGGCGTCGATGGCGGCCGCCAGACCGTGCTCGGCCTCACCCACCCTGACGCCCTCGGCCTCGGCCCGCAGGGTGAGGTTCACATAGGTGCGCCCGAAGCTGATGTCGGGAAAGCGCTGCTCGGCCTCACAGAGGTCGTTGAGCCGCTCGAGGAACTCGCGCGTGCTGCCGTAGTCGTCGAACTCGACGCGACGCTCCAGCCAGTCAGCCTGCTCGGGCTTGGGGCGTGGTGTCCAGGGCTGCTCCATGGCTCGACCCTAGGCCAGCACTGGTGTATCGCCGGCCAGGCAGTCGCTGCGGGCGATGGCGAGCCGGGCGGCCCAGGCCTCGGCATAGGCCCGGTTGGCCTGACGCTGCAGGGGGTCGCCGGAGTCGAGGGGGTGGGGCATGGTGCCGTTGATGGCGGCGTTGGTGACGCAGAACATCGCCTTCTGGAAGCTGCGGCAGATCTTCACCCGCACGTCCCCTTCCCCCCGCGTGCGCTCGCGATACCACTGGTGCAGTGCCACCGGCAGATGGCGGTACATGTCCTGCATCAGCAGGCTGGGGGGGATGCCCGCGCCCATCGTCGGCAGCGGGTCGGCGTAGAGGGCGCCATAGGCGAAGCGGCTCTGGTCGGTGGAGATCTGCCGGGCCTGGGCGTTGAAGCTCACGGTGCCGAAGAACGGCATGCCGCGCAGGAACACTGCCTCCACGTAGGGCACAGCCACATCCACCAGGAAGGTGAGGCCGGCCTCCGGTGGCAGCACCCACAGCCGCTGGCCGCCGATCTCCACGGCGTAGGTGATCGGATTGGCGGCGGCGGCCACCAGCCCCTCCTTGATGAACGCAACCACCGCCGGGATGGAGCGCACGCGCCCGTCGCGCTCGGCTGCTGCCAGATCCAGAAACAGATCGCTCATCACACGCCAGAACTGGCCAAGGGCGTGGGTGGTGGCGGCGGTGCGGATCAGTTCCGGCAGGAAGGTGGGGGCCAGCGGATGGAGAAGGCCCAGCAGCGGATCACGGCGTCGCCTGCGGGCGATGATCGCCGCGCAGGAGGCGGAGAAGGGGTCGCTGTCGAGATAGGCGTCGAGCCCGCCGGTGCCATGCCAGAGCATGGCCTTCATGCAATATTCGGCGTATTCGAAATTGATGCGGTCGTGGTTGAGATAGCGCCAGATCTTTCCCGGGCTGATCTCCCCATTGAAATACTTGAAGATGGGAAACGGATTGAGGAACTGCTGTTCCGCCTGATAGATGAGGTTGATGCTGTAGGCATCCAGCACTTCCCCGTAGCTCTCCAGCACCCCCACCACCTCAAGCAGGTGATCCTGGCTGTCCGCCAGCAGCGTCTCACCGCTGAGCAGGCGCCGCACCAGTTCGGCGGCGGCCGGCATGCCGCCGTCGATGGTGAGTTCGGCAGGGATCACCGGCATCAGCTCACTCCCGCCCGGTTCAGCGCCGCCACGAGCACCGGCAGCTGGGCCATGGCGGTGCTCGTGGCTTCACTGAGATAGCCCAGAGTGGACGGCAGCAGACCCAGGACCAGCACCCCGGCCGCCAGTGCCATCGCCGGGACGGTTTCGCGGGGGGCCACCGTGGGCAGCTGGATGTCCAGCCGGCTGTGACGCAGCGGCTCCTCCGCCGGGGTGATCGCCAGCCGTCCGAAGAAAGCCCGGTTCACCAGCAGCAGGAAATACACGGCCGTGAGTCCGGAGCCCACCATGCACAGCAGAGTGGCCACGGGAAAGGCGTTGATGCTGCCGCGGAACACAAGGAATTCCGAGATGAACCCCGCCATCCCGGGCAACCCCGCACTGGCCATCACCGCCAGGATCATCAGGCTGCCGGTGAGGGGCAGACCGCGTTCGGGATTGAGCAATCCGCGCACCACCTCCAGATCCCGGGTGCCCGTCTTGCGGTACACGGTGCCCACCAGCAGGAAGAGCAGGGCTGAGATCAGGCCGTGGCTCACCATCTGGAACTCGGCCCCCAGCAGTGCCACCGGCGTGGCGGCGGCAGCGGCCAGGAGCACGTAGCCCATGTGACCCACCGAGCTGTAGGCCACCATGCGCTTCATGTCGTGCTGGGCGATGGCGGCCAGGGAGCCGAACACCACCGACACAGCCGCCCAGATGGCCAGGCCCGGGGCAAGCCTGGACCAGGCCTCGGGAAACAGCCCCATGCCGAAGCGCAACAGCCCGTAGGTGCCGAGTTTGAGCAGCACTCCCGCCAGCAGCACCGACACCGGCGTCGAAGCCTGGGTGTGGGCGTCCGGCAGCCAGGTGTGGAAGGGCACCAGTGGCATTTTGATGCCGAACCCCACCAGCAGTGCCCCAAGCAGCACCAGCTGGCTGGCCATCGCCAGCCGCTCACTGGTCACGGGGGTGAGGCTGAAGTCCACCGTGCCGGTGAGCAGGGCCAGGCCCAGGAAGGCGCCCAGGATCAGCATCCCGGAGATGGCCGTGAAGATCAGGAACTTGGTGGCCGCATAGGCCCTGCCGGCACCACCCCAGATCGAGATCAGCAGCCACAGGGGAATCAGTTCCAGTTCATAGAAGAGGAAGAAGAGCAGCAGGTTGTCGGCCAGGAAGGCGCCGTTCACCGCTGCGCTGATCAGCAGCAGCAGGGCGAAGTAGAGGCGTGGCCGGCGGCTGAATTCCCGGGTGCACACCACTGACACCAGCGTCAGGGCACCGTTGATCAGCACCAGCGGCAGCGACAGGCCATCGACGCCCAGGCGGTAATCGAGCCCGATGCCTGGCACCCAGGCGTGGATCTCGCGCAGCTGCAGCTCAGGATTGCCCGGATCGAAGGGCACCAGCAGCAGCAGGCTGGCCAGGATCTGAAGCACCATCACGATGATCGCTCCCTGGCGCAGCCGCGAAGGCACCGCCCTGCCCGGCCAGAGGATCATCAGCAGACTCCCGGCCAGCGGGATCGCCAGCTGCAGCGACAGCAGGGGCAGCTCGGCGAGGGTCATCGCAACACCTCCACCTCAGCCTCGCCCAGCCCCGCCCGGAGCCCATGGCCCACCCCGTCTGGAAGCAGATCCGGGAGCCCGCCCCACCAGCTGATGCCGGTGAGCAGGATCACGATCGCCACCACCACGGTGAGCACATACGACTGCAGCTGGCCGCTGACGCTCAGCCGCAGGTTCTCGGCACTCTGCAGGGACAGCCGGCCGATACCGTTCACCAGACCGTTCACCAGCCGCTGATCCACCCAGTCGGTGAGGCGGGCGGCCCCAGCCACGAAGGCCACCACCGTGGAGCGGTAGATGCGTTCGGTGTGGAAGTCGTTGGCGAGCAGTCCCTGCAGCCAGCGCAGCGGATCCACGATCGAAACCGAGCGGAACTGATCCAGGGGGATCAGAC
>JBFLKL010000263.1:0-3262 GCA_040883175.1 Synechococcaceae cyanobacterium
GCAGGCCGTGGAGGCGCTCGGCCAGGCCCAGGGCGAGCAGGGCCTGGCCCTGGCGGCAGTGGCCGAGCGCCTGCCAGCCGGCGGCGGCGGCGGCCTCCTGCAGGCTTTCGATGCAGAGGTGGGCGGTGAGGTCACAGTCCCCGGGCCGGGCCAGGGGATCCGCGCCTGCCTGCTGGGCCCGATAGGCCATCAGCGTGCCGTCGGCCCGGGCCGGGGCGTAGTAGCGGCGGGCCTCCAGGGCGTAGTCGATCACCAGCAGGGTGCCGGCCCGCAGGGCCGCGGCGGCGCTCTGCAGCCAGGGGCCGACTCCGGGATGGAGCTCGGTGCTCCAGCCCGGAGGGCGCTGGGGATCCGCGGCCAGTTGCCGGCGGACTGCGCCGGCGGAAAGCGACGCAGCCTCCAGGGGGGCACCGGGCTCCAGTAGCAGCGCAGGTTCTGCGTCCGGGCCGCCGGCGAGCACCACCTGCTGCCGGCGCCAGCGCGCCCCGTCCCAGGTGATGCGCTCCACCGGCAGGGCATCGAGCACCTCATGGGCGAGCAGCACGCCGCGCACCGGCGCCGCCGCCAGGCGGGCGAACGAACTCCAGCGGCAGGGCAGCCCACAGTCCGCCAGGCGCCGGCGCTGGCGGGCCGCCATGCCGGGGTTGGGCTCCACCAGCACGAGCTCACAGCGCTGCGCCAGCCCGGGCCAGCCGGCCGCCAGCGCGTTGGCCAGATCCGCCGCCAGGCTGCCTTCGCCTGGCCCGGCCTCCACCAGGGCGAGACGACCGTCCGGCTGTCCGCCGGCTCCGGAGGGCAGCAGCGCGGTCAGCCAGTCGGCCAGCTGAGGGGCCAGAAGGGCGGCGAAGTCGGGCCCCAGGGACGGGGCCGTGGCGAAGTCGCCGCCCGGGCCGATGCGCAGCCGGCCGCTGCCGTAGGCGCCGTGGCGCGGATCGTGCAGCACCCAGTCCATGTAGGTGGAGAAGGGCACCGCGCCACCGGCGGCCGCCAGACGTTGTTGCAGCCAGCCGGGAACACTCACGCCACGGGCTCCAGCTCAGGGAGAATGCATCTTCGACGGAGCAGGGGCATGGCTGGGGTGATGGCCGCGTGGGCGGCGGGTTTGCGATCGGCACGCCTGGCTGCCGCCACCCTGGCGCTGCTGCTGGGCCTCTGCGTCTGGGCGCCGGCGGCCCTGGCCTACGACAACCCCGAGCTGCTGCCCGACCACCCCACCCCCGTGATCGACCTGGCCCGGGCCTTCACCGACAGCCAGCGCGCCGAACTGGAGCAGGAACTGAGCGACTTCGAGGCCGACAGCGGCTGGAAGCTGCGGGTGCTGACCCAGTACGAACGCACCCCCGGCCTGGCGGTGAAGGACTTCTGGCAACTCGATGAGCGCTCGCTGCTGGTGGTGGCTGATCCCCGCGGCGGCAACCTGCTCAACTTCAACGTGGGCGATGCCCTGTTCGCCCTGATGCCGCGCACCTACTGGGTGGAGCTGCAGACGCGCTTCGGCAACCAGTACTACGTGCGCGACCACGGCGAGGACGGCGCCATCGTCGCTGCTCTGGCGGCGGTGGAGACCTGCCTGGAACGCGGCGGCTGCCAGGTGGTTCCCGGCCTGCCCCAGGAACAGTGGGTGCTGACTCTGGCCACCTCGATCCTCGGGGGGCTGATCGTGGGCTTCGCCGCCTATCCGCGCCAGCCGGGACGCGGTGTGGAATGGACGTGGGTGCTGCTGCTCTCGCCCCTGTGGGTGATCCTGTTCGGAGTCTTCGGCGTGGCGCCGATCGTCACCCGCACCAGCGATCTGCTGCCACTGGCGCGCAACGCCCTGGGCTTCACCGGTGCCATCGTCGCCGCCTATCTCCTCGCCCAGAACACGGTTGGGCGCAACAGGGTCAGCGGCGACGAGGCCTGATCCAGGGCTCAGCCGGGGCCGGCCTGGCTGCTGCGCGAACGGGGACCCAGTGCTTCGAGGGCCTCGAGCCGACAGCGCAGTGATTCGGCCGGAGCACAGACCTGATCAGGTTCTGCCTGAGGGGCGGCGGCCACAAGGGCGGCCTCCTGGCGGGCACGCAGCTGGGCGCGCAACTGCTGCAGATTGGACTCGTAGAAGCGACGCAGCTCCTCATAGCGCTTCACAGGCTGGCCGTAGAAGCTGCGGCCGGCGAGGGTGGGGAACGAGGCCCATTCCGGCGCCAGGCGATGGGCCAGGTCGGGGGTGAACGTGCCCCGGTCGGCGAGCGCCAGGGCGCCGCGGCGCTGAATCAGGTAGATCGCGGCCTGGTCCTGGACGTGCGGACCGAAAGCCTCGGGGCCATGGGTGCGGAAGCCCAGCGAGCGGGTGACCATGGCCCAGGTGGGAGGCATGAACTGGTAGGCCCCGGCCGCGGCACTGGCGTAGCGGGCGGAACGCACCACCCGGTCGGGATGGCGATCGAGAGAGGGCATCAGCCCGCCGCCGAACATGATCCAGTAGCCACGGTCTTCGCCGTTGGCCCAGGTGCCTTCCGCGTAGCGGATGGTGTTGAGCAGGGCCCGGCGCTCCGGAGTGATGGCGAAGATGCGCGGGGCCGCCGGGGGCAGGGGCACCGACAGGGACACCCCGGTGGCGGCTGCGCCGGCGAGGCGCCCTGCTGCGACGTCCTCCACATGGAGGGAGTTGGGCAGCCGGTAAGCGGAAACCCCGGGCTGGGAGGCCAGGGCTGCCGGAGCGATCACCAGCGGCAGAGCCGACACGGAGGCTGCCATGCCCAGGATTGCTGTTGCTTTGGCGAAGAAGTGAACCAAAAGGCACAACAAAAGTTGGGCAGCAATTTGGCTAGCTCCGGTCCATGTCAGGATTGAATATGTGCCAATCGCACAAGCGTCCACTCGTATCAACGAGTACCCCGAACGGTTGAACTCACCGTCAGCACAGGAAAGTTGCCGCGAAGTACAACAGAATCACCGATCACGCGCTGATGATTGATCGCATCTGCTGATCACTCCTTGCTCCGCCCGAGCGTTCCCACCCCCAGCTCGACGATCGCCTCGGCGGCCCGCAGGCCCCCGTCACCCGGGAGGGGACCCTCCCGGGGCGCCAGCAGGGGCTGATCGAGCTCCCAGGCGCCCGCGCGCAGCTGGGCCTGACTGAGCAGGCGATGCCAGCCATGGCGCTGCAGATCCCGCTCCAGCACGGGCGCCTCCGCGAACCCCCGGCGATGCACCAGGTGGATTCCCACCCCGTGGCCCATGGCCTCGCAGAAACTGCTGTACCCGGGCTTGGTGATCAGCC
>JBFLKL010000264.1:0-6046 GCA_040883175.1 Synechococcaceae cyanobacterium
AGCTGCGGTCTTGGTGTCGGCTGCGGGTCGGGCGGACACGAACATGATCCGTATCGCCACAAACTAGTGATCCGATCGAAAACGCACCGCCGGTGTTACATGCCGCTCCTGTGGACCCCGGCCGTCCCCCCCAGCCGGTGCTCCAGGGGCCGGTGCGGCAGGGACTGTGGCTGTTCTCACCCAACCGCGACACCGGCGGCGGCAGCAGCTGGCTGGTGGAGGCCGGGGCGCCGGGTCCGGAGGCTCGGCTGCCGGGTGATCTGCTGATCGACTGCCCGGCCTGGAGCCGGGCCAACCTCGACTGGCTGCGTGAGCGCGGTGGCCCCGGCACGATCGTGCTCACCAGCCGGGAGGGCCATGGTCGCTGCCGCCGCTTCCAGGAGGCCCTGGGCTGGGATGTGCTGGTGCAGGAGCAGGAGGCCTACCTGCTGCCGGGGGTGCAGCGGCTGCGCCGTTTCGGGGTCGAGCACGAACTGGTGCCGGGTGTGCGCCTGCTCTGGACCCCCGGCCCCACCCCGGGGTCGTGCGTGCTGCACCTGGCGGCCGGGGGCCTGGATGGCCTGTTCTGCGGCCGGCTGCTGCAGCCCCTGGCTCCCGGGCGGCTGGCGCCGTTGGTCACGCCGCGCACCTTTCACTGGCCCCGCCAGCAGCGCAGCCTGGAGCGCCTGCGCCGCTGGCTTCCGGCGGGCTCCCCCGCCTGGATCGCCTGCGGCGGCGGTCTCGGCGCCCTGCGCGGGGAGAAGCTCGTGGAGGGCGGTACCGCCCTGCAGAGCTGAATCATTCAGCCCAGAGCCATTGCGGCATGGGGCTTCTGTGTTGCGGTGTCGGATGCCAGCCCATACCATTGGCGCGCCACAGGCCAGGGCGGTCGGGGTCTCCGACGCGCCACACTTCCCCCGACAGCCCCTCTCAGGCTTTCCTCATCCATGAACAAAGCAGATCTCGTCAACGTGGTGGCTGCCCGCACCGAGCTCACCAAGACCGACGTCGCAACCGTGGTCGATGCCCTGATCGACACGATCATGGACTCGGTGGTGGACGGCAAGAAGGTGTCGATCCTCGGTTTCGGTTCCTTCGAGCCCCGCGACCGTTCCGCCCGCCAGGGTCTCAATCCCAAGACCGGCGAGAAGATCAAGATCGAGGCCAAACGTGTGCCGGCCTTCACCGCCGGCAAGATGTTCAAGGACAAGGTGCAGGGTTCCTGAGACGGCTCCCCTGAGCGCCGCGGCGCTGCTGCCCACCCACCTTCGCTCCGAGCTGGCCGCGGCCGCTGAGTGCCGCAGCCGGGGGTATCGCGGCCGCTTCGCTCCATCCCCCACCGGTCCCCTGCATCGCGGCAACCTACGCACCGCGCTGCTCGCCTGGCTCGATGCGCGCCTGGCCGGCGGCGAATGGTTGCTGCGCATCGACGACCTCGACACCCCTCGCAACCGTCCCGGCGCCGAGGAGGGGATCCGGGCCGATCTGCTCTGGCTGGGCCTGCACTGGGACGGTCCGCCCTGGCGGCAGAGCGAACGGCGGGGCCTCTACAGCTCGGTGCTTTCAGCCCTGCGTCGTGCCGGGCTGCTCTACCCATGCCGCTGCAGCCGCCGGCTCCTGGCCGATGTGTCAGCCCCCCATGGCGGCCGGCCGGTGTACCCGGGCTTCTGCCGCCACCGGCCGGCGCGTTGGGGCCCGGCCGGTGGCCGGCTGCCCAGCTGGCGGTTGCGCCTGCCGTCCGGTCCGATCCAGTGGCAGGAGCGCCATGGTCCACCGGGGCGGCTGGATGGCCCCAGCCAGGTGGGGGATGTGGTGCTGCGCCGGGCCGACGGCTTTCTCGCCTACCACCTGGCCACGGCGGTGGATGAGCTCAGTCTCGGCATCAGCGATGTGCTGAGGGGCGAGGACCTGTGGTCCTCCACCGGCGCCCAGGTGGCCCTGATGGGACTGCTGGGGGGGCAGCCGCCGCGCTATGGCCACCTGCCCCTGTGGCGGGACGGTGCCGGCCGGCGCCTCAGCAAGCGCGAGGGCACCGAAGGGCTGGAGGGGCTGCGGCAGCAGGGACTGGATGCTCCCGCCGTGATCGGCGAGCTGGCCGCCAGCGCCGGTCTGGTGGCCCCGGGGTCACGGCTCAGTGCCCGGGAGCTGCTGGAGGAGCTGACGCCCCAGCGTCTGGCCGCCGCCCTGAGCGCCGGGGCGCGTGAGCCGGCTGCCCTGGGCGAGCGGGAGTCTTAAGGAAGGCTTCGGGATCAGGAGGGCGAATCCGTTCCACAGTGATGGTGTCCCAGCTCCCGCTGGCCTCCGACGATGCTTGCCGATCAGCCCACCGATCTCCAGTCCTGGCAGCCGGAGGTTCAGCCCTGCCCCCGCTGCGGCGGCAGCGGCATGCTGCGTCTCGACGGGCAACGGTCGCGCACCTGTCTGCACTGCCTTGGTCAGGGCCGGATCACGCGGTTGATGCCCGCCACCACCACCGCCGCCCTGCGCCAGGGCGATGTGCCCGATTCCGCCCCGCTCAGCGCCCCTGCTTCTTCTGCTGCCAGATGAAGAACGCCGCGGTGGCCACCACCGCCAGCAGCGGCACCGCGGTGAGCAGCAGCAGGATCACGGCGGTCCAGTCGGTGTACATCGCAGCCAAATCCGTTCGGGCGCCATCATCCCAGCCGGGCTGCCCGCGAACCTGAGGCCCGGCTGCCCGGAGGGGTGGGCTGCGATACCCGGCGCACGGGCACCCAGCGGTTGGATGGGAGCACAGCCCCGCCGGGACCGCCCGCCATCACCGTTCTGCCATGACCGATGCGGAGGGTTGCCGCCAGGTGAGGGCCCAGGGTCGTGTCGCCGATCCCACCCACGACATCCTGCGCCGCGACCGGCAACCGCTTGGTGCCCTGTTCAGCCCGGGCTGCGTGGCGGTGATCGGGGCCAGTGAGCGGCCAGGCAGCGTGGGCCGCAGCCTGCTCTGGAACCTGATCCGCTCGCCCTTCGGGGGCACGGTGTATCCGGTGAATCCCAGGCGCCACAGCGTGCTCGGGGTGCGCTGCTGCGCCTGCGTGGCGGCGGTGCCGGAGCCGGTGGATCTGGCCCTGATCGCCACCCCGGCGGCCAGCGTTCCGCAGCGCCTGGCGGAGTGCGCGGCGGCGGGGGTGAAGGCCGCGATCGTGATCTCCGCAGGCTTCCGGGAAGTGGGGGCGGAGGGGCTGGCGCTGGAGAACCAGCTGCGCCAAGTCCTGCGTGGTTCCGGCATGCGCCTGCTGGGCCCCAACTGCCTGGGGCTGATGAACCCCCGCCTGGGCCTCAACGCCAGCTTCGCCTCCGGCCTCGCGGCACCCGGTCATGTGGGCTTCATCAGTCAGTCGGGGGCCATGTGCACGGCGGTGCTCGACTGGAGCCATCAGCAGGGGGTGGGGTTCAGCGCCTTCGTGTCGATCGGCTCGATGCTGGATGTGGGCTGGGGGGATCTGATCACCTATCTCGGTGACGACCCCGCCACCCGCAGCATCGTGCTCGTCATGGAGGCGATCGGCGATGCCCGCGCCTTCCTCTCGGCGGCGCGGGAGGTGGCCCTCACCAAGCCGATCGTGCTGATCAAGGGTGGCCGCAGTGCCGAGGCGGCGCGGGCAGCGGCCTCCCACACCGGGGCCCTGGCCGGCAGCGACGCCGTGCTGGAGGCGGCGCTGCGGCGCTGCGGTGTGCTGCGGGTGGATCGGCTCTCGGATCTGTTCGATCTGGCCGATGTGCTGGCCAAGCAGCCCCGGCGTCCCGCCGGTCCGCGTCTGGCGATCGTCACCAACGCCGGCGGCCCGGGTGTGCTGGCCACCGACGCCCTGGTGCGCACCGGCGGCCAGCTGGCCGAGCTGGCGCCCGAGAGCGTGGCCGCCCTCGATGCCGTGCTGCCGCCCCAGTGGAGCCACGGCAACCCCATCGACATCCTCGGCGACGCCGATCCGGAGCGCTACGGGCGGGCGATCCACATCGCCCTGGCCGATCCGGGCAGCGATGGCCTGCTGGTGATCCTCACGCCCCAGGCGATGACCGACCCCACCACCACCGCCCAGCGCCTGCGCGAGCTGGCGGCAGGCAGCGGCAAACCGCTGCTGGCCAGCTGGATGGGCGGCGACGAGGTGGCCGCGGGCGTGGCGATCCTCAACGCCGCCGGGATCGCCACCAACCCCTATCCCGATGCCGCCGCCCGCTTGTTCAATGCCCTCTGGCGCTTCAGCTACACCCTGCGCGGGCTCTACGAGACTCCCGCCCTGCTGCCCGAGAGCGATGATGCCGCCGGCCTCTCGGCCGCCGACCATGCCGCCGGCCGCCGGGTGCTGGAGCAGGCCCAGGCCGAGGGCCGTGAGCTGCTCAGCGCGCAGGAGGCCAAGCAGGTGCTGGCCAGCTACGGCATCCCGGTGGCGGACCCGCGCCCGGCCCCCAGCGCCGCCGCCAGCCCGGGCGAGCTGGAGCTGATCGTGGGCAGCAGCATCGATTCCCAGTTCGGGCCGGTGATCCAGTTCGGCAGCGGCGGCTCCCTGGCGGAGGTGTACCACGACTGCGCCGTGGGCCTGCCGCCCCTGAACACCACCCTGGCGCGGCGGCTGATGGAGCAGACCCGCGTCTACCGCGCCCTGCAGGGGATGCGCGGCGGCCCGCCGGCCGATCTCGAGGAGCTGGAGCGCCTGCTGGTGCGGCTCAGCCAGCTGGTGCTGGAGCAGCCCGCCATCCGCGAGATCGGCATCAATCCGCTGCTGGTGCGGCCCGGCGATCGCCTCCGCCCCCTGGAGGTCCTCGATGCCCGCATCCTGATCCAGCCGGTGGCCGGCGCCACCTGCCACCTGCCGCGGCCGGCGATCCGGCCCTATCCCAGCCAGTACGTGCGGCCCTGGCGGCTGCGTGACGGCACAGCGGTGACGATCCGGCCGATCCGGCCCGAGGACGAGCCCCTGCTGGTGGCCTTCCACCGCGGCCTCTCGGAGGAGAGCGTGTACACCCGCTATTTCCACATGGCCTCGCTCAGCCACCGCATCGCCCACGAACGGCTGGTGCGCATCTGCTTCAGCGACTACGAACGCGAGCTGGCCCTGGTGGTGGACCGGCGCGACCCGGCCAGCGGCGAGCACCGCCTGCTGGCGGTGGGGCGGCTCAGCCGGCTGCATGAGCGCAACGACGCCGAGTTCTCGCTGCTGATCGGCGACGCCCACCAGCATCAGGGGCTGGGCACCGCCCTGCTGGGCCAGCTGCTGCGCGCCGGCCGCGAGGAGGGCATCGACCGGGTGACGGCCGAGATCCTGCATGAGAACGGCGCCATGCAGCGGGTGTGCCGCAGGCTCGGCTTCCAGCTGCGCTCCGGCGAGGAGGTGGTGGAGGCCTGGATCGATCTGGCCGGCGCGGTGCTGCCCGGCGATCAGGCCGCCAGCAGGGTCTCCACGTGAGCGGCGGCGCCGCCCGCCAGCCCCTTCAAGCCGTAGCCGCCCTCCAGCACCGACACCAGCCGGCCGCCGGCGTGCTCGGCGGCGATGGCCAGGCAGAGCCGGGTGAGGGCGGTGTAGTCCGCGTCCTCGAGCAGGAAGTGGCCCAGGGGATCCGCGCTGTGGCCGTCGAAGCCGGCCGACACCAGCACCAGCTGGGGACGGAAGCGCCCCACCACCGGCGCCAGGGCGGCCTCCAGGGCAGCGAGCACGGCCTGGCCGTCGCTGTAGGCGGGCAGGGGACAGTTGAGCGTGAAGCCCAGACCCGCCCCCTCGCCGCGCTCCTCGGCGGCGCCGCTGCCGGGGTAGTTGCCCCACTCGTGCGCGCTGGCGTAGAGCACGCTTGGGTCGCTCCAGAAGATCGCCTGGGTGCCGTTGCCGTGGTGCAGGTCCCAGTCGACGATCAGCACCCGCTCCAGCCCGTGCACCGCCTGGGCATGGCGGGCGGCCAGGGCCACGTTGTTGAAGATGCAGAAGCCCATCCCCCGGTCGGCCTCGGCATGGTGTCCGGGGGGGCGCACCACGGCGAAGGCGTTGTCCAGCCGGCCGGCCAGCACCGCATCCACCGCCGCCAGGGCGCCGCCGGCGGCCAGCCGGGCCACGTCCTCCGA
>JBFLKL010000265.1:0-9108 GCA_040883175.1 Synechococcaceae cyanobacterium
AGATCTACACATTCAACAGCAATCTAACAATACACCACTCCAAAGCCTGCAACGGAGACCCGGGGAGAAAACGGGCGCCCGCTGCGGTGGCCTGCTGAACCAGAAAGGCGTCGAGATTGGCACGGCGCACGATCCAGAAGGGCGCCTCGCCAGGCAGTTCAGCCACCACCGGATCCCCCAGGTCCCAGGTGAAGCGCACGCGCTCGATCACCGCCTCCACCACCGGGGTGAGGTCGAAGGGAAACCAGGCCTGCACCGAGGCCGCCATGCCCCCCCCGCAGGCCTTGCTGCGGGGGAAGGACGCAGCCTGGTCGAGCAGCAGCACGCGACGTCCGGCTCGGGCGAGGTGGCCGGCTGCCGTGGCACCGGCCGCCCCGGCCCCCACCACGATCACCTCCCAGGGGTCGGCGGCGGCGCTGATCAAACCTTCAGGATCTCAGCCTCCTTCTCGACCAGGTGCCTGTCGATCTCCGCGATGAAGCGATCGGTGAGCTTCTGCACCTTGTCCTGCTCGTCGCGGCTCTGGTCCTCGGAGAGCTCGCCGTCCTTCTCCAGCTTCTTGATCCGGTCGATGCCGTCACGCCGGTTGTTGCGCAGGGCCACCTTGCCTTCCTCGGCGTATTTGGCGGCGATCTTGCAGAGCTCCTTGCGGCGGTCCTCGGTGAGGGGCGGGATGTTGATCCGGATCAACCTGCCGTCGTTGTTGCAGGTGAGGCCCAGATCACTCATGGCGATCGCCTTCTCGATCAGTCCGAGGGCGCTCTGGTCGAAGGGCTGGATCTGGATCGTCTGGGAATCGGGGGTGGTGAGGCTGGCCAGCGACTTCAGCGGCGTCTCGGCGCCGTAGTACTCCACGCTGATCTTGTCGAGGAGGGAGGCGTTGGCCCGGCCGGTGCGGATGGTGTTGAAGTTGCGCAGGGCGGCGTCCACCGACTTGCGCATTGCGGCTTCCAGATCCATGGCGGAACTCACAACGGTGGCTCAGGGGTGAATGCGGGTGCCGATCGGCTCACCGCGCACGGCCCGACCGATGTTGCCGGGGCCGAACAGATCAAACACCACGATGGGGATGGCATTGTCCTTGCAGAGGGCAATGGCGGCGCCGTCCATCACCTCGAGTTCGCCGCTTAGCACCTCCAGGAAGGAGAGCGTCTCGTAGCGGCGGGCATCGGCGTGCTTGGCCGGATCCCGGTCGTAGACCCCATCCACCTTGGTGGCCTTGAACACCACGTCGGCGTTGATCTCAGCGGCCCGCAGGGCGGCGGTGGTGTCAGTGGTGAAGAAGGGGTTGCCCGTGCCCGCGGCGAAGATCACCACCCGGCCCTTCTCCATGTGGCGAATGGCCCGTCGACGGATGTAGGGCTCCGCCACTTCCTGCATGGAGATGGCGCTCTGCACCCGGGTGGGCACCCCGGCCCGCTCCAGTCCGTCCTGCAGGGTGATGGCGTTCATCACCGTGGCCAGCATGCCCACATAGTCGGCGGTGGCCCGGTCCATGCCGGCGGCGCTGCCCTTGAGACCCCGGAAGATGTTGCCCCCACCCACAACGATGGCGAGCTGGGTGCCGTCGGCGACACAGGCGGCCACGTCGGCCGCGATCGACTGCACGATGGCGGGGTCGATGCCGTAGCCCTGATCACCCATCAGCGCTTCGCCGCTGAGCTTGAGGAGCACGCGCTTGAAACCCATCGACCCCCGGTGATCTGCGGCACCGTAGCAATGGCGCCGGCGCCCGTCCTCAGAACTCGATCCCCCGCTGGGCCTTCACCCCCTGCTCGCGGAAGGGATGGCGCACCAGCTTCATCTCCGTCACCAGATCGGCACGCTCCAGCAGGGCCGCGGGGGCGCCGCGGCCGGTCAGGGCCACGTGGGTCAGCGGCGGCCGCAGGGCCAGTCCCTCCAGCACCTGCTCCACCGCCAGGTAGCCGAGCTTGAGGGCCACATTCACCTCATCGAGCACCACCAGATGGCGGGCGGGATCGGCGAGGTAGCCGCGGGAGCGCTCCCAGGCGGACTGCACCAGGGAGCGGTCCCGCTCCCGGTCCTGGGTTTGCCAGGTGAACCCCTCCCCCAGGGCGTGCCAGGCCAGGGCATCACCGAAGAGCTCCAGAGCCCTGGCCTCTCCCGGCTGCCATCCGCCCTTGATGAACTGCACCACCGCCACCCGTTCGCCATGGCCCAGGCTGCGCAGCACCAGGCCGAGGGCCGCGGTGGTCTTGCCCTTGCCCTCGCCGGTGAACACCAGCACCAGGCCCTTCTCGAGGGAGCGCTCGCCCACCCGCTGCCGCTGCACCTCAGAGCGTCTGGCCATGCGGCGCCGGTAGGCCTCCCGATCGGCCTCCGGCGCCAGGTCCCCGCCGGGGCCGAGTTCGGCCGCCTGACGGTCGAGGTCGCTCTCCAGAGCGGGATCAAGCTGGCTGGGGGCCATGGAGCAGGAATGGCAGGAGCACCACTCTGGCGGGTTCAGGCCACCTGAGGGCCGGCCTGCCGCTGCCGGGCCAGCGCGGCGTCCACGGCCTGCTGCTGGTCACGACGGGTGATCCAGTGGTGGTAGGTGCGGGTGTGGATCGCCACCGAATGGCCCATCATCCGCGCCGCCACCGTGTCGGGCAGGCCGATGTGAATGGTGCGCACGGCCCAGGCGTGGCGGAGGTCATAGGGGGTGATCGGCAGCTGGTAGCGGCGGAACTGCTCGGCCACGCGGCGGCCCACCTGCTGCAGGGTGGTGCGGCGCAGATCGGTGCACACGGCCGGGAGCAGCTCCGGCTGCTCCCCGAGCCGCTCGAGCCCGAACCGCTCCACCCAGGCGGGCTGGAAGGGCCACACCTGGTGCTCGCCGGTCTTGCTGGTGGGCAGCACGCGGATCACCCGGTCGCCGCCGGCGGCCAGGGGCGAGAGGTCGCAGAAGAACACCTCGTGGTTGCGCAGGCCATAGGTGGCCATCAGGCCGTAGACCAGGCGCCAGGCCGGGTTGGGAATCAACTCCGGCAACTGCAGGATCTGGGGGTCGCTGGGCAGCTGGCGGAAGCGGGCGGCATGCAGGCCGTAACCGCCGGCGCGGGCAGCCCAGTCGGGCGGCAGGGGCAGCGTGCCGTGCCGGGCCAGGGCCGCCAGGGCGACGCCGCACTGCTGGCGGCTGCTGCTGCCGGGCTCGTAGCTCTCCAGCACACGCTCCAGCAGGCGACTCCAGGGTTCCGGGCGGTCGGCTCCGCACTGGTCGGCGGCGGCGAGGCTCAGCAGTCGCCGCAGGTAGGGCCGGTAGGAGGCGGTCCAGGTGCTGCGGCTGCCGGCGGGGTTGCGGCGCCGCTGGGGATCCTGGAAGAAGGCCCACTCGAAGCGCTCCACCAGGGCCGGCAGGTCACTGCCGGAACCTGACGGCGGCGCGATCCCATCGGCGCCAGGAACGGACCGTGGCAGTGCGGCGCTCGGCTGCGGCCGCGTCCAGCTCTCCCACTGGAAGCAGCCCTGTTCCAGCTGACGCAGCACCTCCCGCTGCCGCTGGCGGGCCTGCTCCAGCCCCTGGGCGGTGGCCGGCAGGCCCAGACTGATCCGCTGCACCGACCGGTCCTGTCCACCGCGGCGGCTGGGCAGGGGGCCGCGCAACCCCAGCCTGCCGCCTCGGCGCTCGATCCGCAGGGCGATGCCGATCAACTCCAGACGGGCGTTGTGCTCGGCCAGGGCGGCATCGATGGCGTCAGCTGTGGCGGAAAGGGCCGCGATCGCCCGGCAGGCAGAGGGAGCCCGAAGGTATCGATACGCGCTGAGCGGTGCTAGAGCCAGGCGGCAGCGTTACGCTCTCGGTCGGTGCGCCGGACGGAACGAAGGCATGGCCAAGGTTGGCGTGCTGCTGCTGAACCTCGGGGGTCCTGAGCGGATCCAGGACGTCGGCCCGTTTCTCTACAACCTCTTCTCCGATCCGGAAATCATCCGGCTCCCGAACCCGGCCCTGCAGAAACCGCTGGCCTGGCTGATCAGCAGCCTGCGGGCCGGCAAGTCCCAGGAGGCCTACCGCTCGATCGGCGGCGGCTCCCCGCTGCGGCGGATCACCGAGCAGCAGGCGCGGGAACTGCAGAGCGTGCTGCGCCAGCGGGGCATCGAGGCCACGAGCTACGTGGCGATGCGCTACTGGCATCCGTTCACGGAGTCGGCGGTGGCCGACATCAAGGCCGATGCCGTCGATGAGGTGGTGGTGCTGCCCCTCTACCCCCACTTCTCGATCAGCACCAGCGGCTCCAGCTTCCGGGAGCTCCAGCGCCTGCGCCAGGCCGATCCCGCCTTCGCAGCCCTGCCGATCCGCTGCATCCGCAGCTACCACGACGATCCCGGCTACGTCGGCGCGATGGCGGAGCTGATCGCCCGCGAAATTCAGGCCTGCCCCGACCCGGCCCGTGCCCATGTGTTCTTCAGCGCCCACGGTGTGCCGAAGAGCTACGTGGAGGAAGCCGGCGATCCCTACCAGCAGGAGATCGAGGCCTGCAGCCGTCTGATCATGGAGCGCCTGGAGCGCGACCTCGGTCACCCCAATCCCCACACCCTGGCCTACCAGAGCCGGGTGGGCCCGGTGGAGTGGCTCAGGCCCTACACCGACGAGGCGCTCCAGGAGCTCGGACAGCAGGGGGTGAAAGACCTGGTGGTGGTGCCGATCAGCTTCGTGAGCGAGCACATCGAGACCCTGGAGGAGATCGACATCGAGTACCGCGAGCTGGCCACCGAGGCCGGCATCACCAATTTCCGCCGCGTGCCGGCCCTCGACACCACCCCCTCCTTCATCGCCGGCCTCGCCCATCTGGTGCAGCAGGCGCTGGAGGGGCCGGAGGTGAACCTCGACCAGGCCGCGGCCCTGCCCACCAAGGTGAAGCTCTACCCCCAGGACCGCTGGGCCTGGGGGTGGAACAACAGCTCCGAGGTGTGGAACGGCCGCTTGGCGATGGTGGGCTTTTCTGCGTTTCTGCTCGAACTGATCAGTGGCCGGGGACCTCTGCATGCACTGGGTCTGCTCTGACATCCCCAGGGCGTTCGGACAGCGCACCAGGCGGCGGGCGCTGCTCCTGAGTTCGTGCCTGGGAGCAGCGAGCGCCATCACCGTTGCGGTTCAGGGCGGGGTTCTGGATCTGCAACCCGCCCACGCCACCAGCATCTGGAGCCGGGGGGTGTTCCCGGTGGTGAACTTCGCCGGCTACACCAGCCATTTCGGCACCCGCACCGGCCCCTGGGGGGCGGTGGAGCCCCATTACGGCCTCGACATCGCCGCCCCGATGGGCTCGCCGATCCGAAACTGGTGGGGCGGCGTGGTGGAGAGTGTGATCAGCGACGGCACCTGCGGCCTGGGGCTGGTGATCCGCTCCGGCGAGTACGAGCACATCTACTGCCACCTCTCCGGATCGGTCTCCGGAGGGGTGTACCGCAGCGGGCCGGTGGCCATCCGCGCCGGCCAGCGGGTGCGCACCGGTGAACTGATCGGCCACGTGGGCGTGAGCGGCCGCAGCACCGGCCCGCATCTGCACTGGGGCATGCGCTTCCGCGACGCATGGATGGATCCGGCCCTGGTGCTGCGGGCAATGGCCCGGGCCCGGCAGGGCGCCGGCTGAAGAGGCCGGCCTCAGTCCACCGGCTCAACCCCGGACGCCCACTCAACACCTAGTGTTGCGGTGACATCTCCACTGGCCAGGGTGCTTGGCCGCCGCAGCCGTGACGCTTTCGCCCCTCACCTCTGCCGCCCAGACCACCACCAGCCCCCTTGAGACCTCCGCGAACGGCACAACCGGCGGCAGCGACCAGCCCCAGCAGGTCAGCGGGGGCTATGCCCTCATGGACGCCCTGCGCCTCCATGGGGTGGAGCACATCTTCGGCTACCCGGGCGGCGCGATCCTGCCCATCTACGACGAGCTGCACAAGGCCGAGGAGCGGGGCTGGCTGAAGCACATCCTGGTGCGCCATGAACAGGGCGGCACCCACGCCGCCGATGCCTACGCCCGCGCCACCGGCAAGGTGGGCGTGTGCTTCGGCACCTCCGGGCCCGGGGCCACCAACCTGGTCACCGGCATCGCCACCGCCCACATGGATTCGGTGCCGATGGTGGTGATCAGCGGCCAGGTGCCCCGTGCCGCCATCGGCACCGATGCCTTTCAGGAAACCGACATCTTCGGCATCACCCTGCCGATCGTGAAGCACTCCTGGGTGGTGCGCGACCCGCGGGACATCGGCCGGATCGTGGCCGAGGCCTTCCTGATCGCCGCCAGCGGCCGGCCCGGTCCGGTGTTGATCGACGTTCCCAAGGATGTGGGCCTCGAGGAATTCGACTACGTGCCCGTGCCGCCGGGCAGCGCCGTGCCCAAGGGCTTCCGGCTGCCGACGCCGCCCGCTGACGAGGCGATCCAGGCGGCCCTGGAGCTGATCCGCCAGGCCCGCCGGCCCCTGCTCTACGTGGGCGGCGGCGCCATCAGCAGCGGCGCCCATCAGGCCATCCTGCAGCTGGCGGAACGGTTCCGGCTGCCGGTCACCACCACGTTGATGGGCAAGGGAGCCTTCGACGAGAAACACCCACTGGCCCTGGGCATGCTGGGAATGCACGGCACCGCCTACGCCAACTTCGCGGTCACCGAATGTGACCTGCTGATCGCCACCGGTGCCCGCTTCGACGACCGCGTCACCGGGCGCCTCGATGGCTTCGCCCCCAGGGCTCAGGTGATCCACATCGACATCGACGCCGCCGAGGTGGGCAAGACGCGGGTTCCGGATGTGCCGGTGGTGGGCGATGTGAACCAGGCCCTCGAGGCCCTCCTGGCAGCCAGCAGCGGTGACAGCGCCGACGGCCGCACCGAGGCCTGGCTGGATCGCATCGCCACCTGGAAACACCACTACCCCCTGGTGGTGCCGGCCCCGGAAGGCGAGATCGCCCCCCAGGAGGTGGTGGTGGCCCTGCGCGAGCTCGCCCCGGACGCCTATTACACGACCGACGTGGGCCAGCACCAGATGTGGGCCGCCCAGTTCCTGCACAACGGTCCCCGGCGCTGGATCAGTTCCGCCGGTCTGGGCACGATGGGCTTCGGCATGCCCGCCGCCATGGGTGTGCAGACCGCATTCCCCGGCGAGCAGGTGATCTGCGTTGCCGGCGACGCCAGCATCCTGATGAACATCCAGGAGCTGGGCACCCTGGCCCAGTACAACCTGCCGGTGAAGGTGGTGGTGCTCAACAACGGCTGGCAGGGCATGGTGCGCCAGTGGCAGGAGAGCTTCTACGGCGAGCGTTACTCGGCCTCGGAGATGACCGGCGGCATGCCCGACTTCGAGCGCCTGGCCGAGGCCTTCGGGGTGCGCGGCGTGCTGATCAGTGAGCGTTCCAGCCTGCGTCAGCAGCTGCGTGAAGCCCTGGACCATCCCGGTCCGGCGTTCATCGATGTGAAGGTGCGCCGCAACGAGAACTGCTATCCGATGGTGCCCCCCGGCGCCAGCAACGCCCAGATGGTGGGCCTGCCCAGCCACCCGGAACTGGCGATCGACACCAGCAGGCAGTGCGGCCAGTGCGGAGCCAGCACCGCCAGCGCCCACCTGTTCTGCCCCAGTTGCGGCGCCAAGCTCTGAACCCCGCCGGCGCGCTGCTGCACCGCCTGCTGCTGGCCCTGCTTGTGGGTGCCGTGCTGCTGCCTGGTCTGCTGCTGGCCCCCGCCGGCAGCGCCGGGGCGGCAGAGGTGCTGCAGGTGCGCGGCGCCACCCTGCTGCAGGTCGGTGACAGCAACCGCAGCTACGCCGTGATGCTGGCCTGCGTGGGGGTGGATCCGGCGCTGGAGAGCATGGCCTCAGAATGGCTGCGGCGGCAGGCCCCCCGCGGCACGCGGGTCAACCTGAGGCCCGTGGGTCAGCGCGCCGGTGTGTTGCTGGCCCGGGTGCGCACCCGGGAGGAGCGGGGCCACCCTGCAACGGATCTGGGAGCGGCGCTGGTGGCCGAAGGACTGGCGGCCCCGCTGGCGGAGGCCGACCCCCAGGCCTGCGCGGACGTGCTGAGCTGATGAGCCTCAATCGCACCGCCAAGGGCATCGTGCTGGTGCCCTGCCTGCTGCTCGGCGGGGCCTTCCTGGCCGCGGCGGCCTGGGGTGGCGACGGGCCAGCCGCCGCGAACCGGACCCTGGCCCTGGCCCTTGGCGGCGTCCTCATCGGCGGTGGGGTGCTCGCCCAACTGCTGCCGGAGCAGCGGTCTGATCGTGACGGGGGCTCTGATCGTGACCGGGGCTGAGCGGACTGCTCAGCGGCGCTGACCCTGACCCTGGCTCTGCACAGCCTTGTTGTATTCGCTGAGGATGTCGTCGACGAACTTCTTGTCTGCCGCCGACAGCTTGTCGTAGCAGCCCTGGCGCACCCGACCCACCACCTGGATGATGCTGCCATTGGCGATCTGCTCGGCCTCCAGGCGGCCTGCACCGGCCACCTGGGAGCCGTAGCGGGTGGTGACCACGTAGGTCATGGCCTTGGCCATGGAGAGCACCGTCTTCTGGACGGGGATCTTCTCCTCGACGGCCAGTTCGCACACATTCACGGCCGCCGCCAGAGCCATGTCACCCATCGCCTGCTGGGAGATGGGGCCGGTGGCGGCGCCCTGGGTCTGAGCAGCGGCGGGATGGGGAAGGGTCGCCGCCAGACTGAGAGCAGCTGAAGCAATCCAGACGCGGGATGGGCGGAGCACGAACAGGGGCTTGGGAGGAGTGGTTCCACTGTGCCACCCGTCTCCGCTCTGTCCCAGTGCATCGTGCCGTTCACAGTTGCGGCCACCCCTTCGCCACAAGGCAAGAGTGGGGGTGGTCGCCACAGCTCCATGCCACTCCCGCCTGGCTCCGCGTCCAGCACCGCCAACGCCTCGGTCGCAGATCCCCAGTCCGAGCCCCTGGTGCTGCCCTTCAGCGCCGTGGGCATCGAGGCGGTCGAGCGGGTGGGGGGCAAGAACGCCTCCCTGGGGGAGATGATCCGCGAACTCGCCGGCCAGGGGGTGCGGGTGCCGGATGGCTTCGCCACCACCGCCGCGGCCTACCGGCACTTCATCACCGGCGGCGGCCTCGGCGACCGCCTGCACGAGCTGCTCGACGACCTCGACGGCAATGACATCGCCGCCCTCCAGGC
>JBFLKL010000266.1:0-3047 GCA_040883175.1 Synechococcaceae cyanobacterium
AGCTCAGCTTTCAATCGCTGAGCCCGTGTGGATCAGTCGAACATCACACCCCAGGCAGGGAGTCATGCAGGTGGTTGGCATTTGGTGCTCACCGCAGCAATCGTCTGCAGGGTGTTCACCCGTACTGGATCGGATTCGGGAACGTGTGGAGTGGCATCGACCAGTGCTTTGAGCCCGCCCGCCATCGCCGAAGCCGGGTCGCACCCAACGCGCCAGAGCTCGTTGATCGTCCGAACAGAGAGGATTTTCTCCTCAAGCTTGGTCCGAGTTCCAGTATCAGGCAGTGTCCCGGCGAGACGGCCGGCATGGCGAATATGCTCACGAGCCTGCTCAATGTTGTACCCGTCGCCTTCCGAGAAGCGAATTCTCTCCAGGAGGAGTGCATGGTCAGCCTTGTCGATGGTGCTGAGTCCTGAGAGATCCACGGATTCTGCAACTTCAAAGGCTGCCTGGGTATCACCTTTTTTCATTATCTCTTCCGCCAATGTATACGTGTCGAATCTGCCACAGCTCTTGGGCTGGGCGGCAAAGAGCGAATAGGCTTCATCTGTCAGCCAGTGAATCTCCCCTCGCTTGGCATCCACCTGGGCGAAGGCCACGTTGCCCTCACCTCGCGCCTGCAGGGCATAAAGCTCGGAATTGATCCCCTGAAGTTAGTCCAGTTTCGCGGCAGCCTTGTCGCGTGCCTTGGCGAGGGCAATGCTGTTGCGGTTCCAGATCTCGCGTAAGAACCGGTCGCAGGCCCCTACGATGAGCACAGGGATGCCGACAACGAAAGAGCATTTTTCACGCCCTCGATACTGAACAGCTTTCGCCAGACTGGACGTTGAGGCCTATCTTTCTGGGTTGACACCGTGGAGGAGACCGCTTCCAGCTTTGAGACTCTGGCCTCCAGCAGGAGTATTTGCTTGTCTAGATCTGGGGAATCAGGCATCTTGTGTTACGAGTACAGGACGCACTTGGACAACATGCCACACCGCTTAACCAGTGTTTCCAACAACTGTCGTCAGTTCGTCATTCCGGAAGTGACCCGGTCGAAGCTTGCTTGCTCAGCGGAGGCGACGATCCTCGGGCCTGGTGAGGTCACCGCTCGGAGCCGACCCTGAGGATCCTTACCCTCGTCGGAAGTGCCACCGGGGTCTGATGCCGCCGGGCACATCCAAGACGCCGTGACGTCTCAGGCGGGCACGGTGCCCGGCTGCAAGGTACTCCTACGTATCGCAGTCACCCAGGTACTGCCGGCAGGCAGATGACTGACCGTCCACCACCAGCGCCAGGCCGATGGTGATCTCGCCGATCACCTCCGCCACGGTGAGGCCCTAGCGGTCAGTGACTTTCACATCCAGGTGCATCGGAGAGCCGACCGGTCGCCGCATCCTCAGATTCTCCCGAGCCCGCTGGCCGTGGGGTTGCTGGGCCATCTCCCCTGCTGTCAGCAAAGAAGTCCGCTCGGTCTGATGCGACAGCAGAGCCCTGGTCATCACTGCAGTGTGCAACGCCATGCACGGGCGGCATGGGGTTGGTGGGTGGCGATCAGAGGTTGCACCTGGCGGTGGCTGAGGGCCCGGCTGAAGGCCTCGATCACCAAGCTTGCATCCATCCGCTGATCCAGCGGGCCAGGCTGCTGCATCGGGCCCCTGCGTGAGATCGAAGAGCTGATGAGCAAGTCGTGGCCGTGGCCCGGCGTCGCGAAGGGCGGGCACAGACAGGACAAAGAAGACGACACCAAGCGCCTGCATGGCGTTGAGCGCTTCCACGGAAGCTTGACCCGCAGCTTCACCTCGCCGGACGACGCCGACCCCTCGGGCCTCAAGGCCTCCGCCAGGGATGGCCAGCTCAGCGTGACGATTCCCAAGCAGGCCAGCGCCCCGAGTTCCACGGCCGTGCAGGTGCCGGTGGAGTGACCCTGACAACCAGGCCTCCCCGGCCCGATGGTTGGAGGGGAACGGCTGCGCAGCGCTTCAGCGGTGTCGGAGGGTTGTCCAACGACCTCCTGGCCCTGCCGGTTCAGACCACTGCGGCTCGACCGCGCCGAGGGCAAGGCGGAAACGCGGACTTCAACGCACCATGAGCAAGACCACCTGCACCTACTGGAACCCGCTGCACAGCGAGCAGCAGCACCGCTGGCACTGGCTGGAGGGGCTCGAGGGGCAGGTGGAGACGCTGACCCTCAGCCACGATCCGAGCACCGGAGAGTTCACCCGCCTCACCCGCTTCCACCCCGGCGCCGACACCGGCGCCTTCGGGGCGACGGTGCATGAGCATCCGGAGGAGATCCTGATCGTGAGCGGCAGGCTGTGGGATGAGGCCTTCGGGATGTGGCTCGAAACCGGGCACTACGCCAGCCGTCCGCCCGGAGAGGTGCACGGGCCCTTCCGCAGTGATGGGGGCTGTGTGGTGCTGGATGTGTCCTTCCCGCAGCGGTTGAGGCTGAGCGATTCCTGAGGCCTGTTGCTTCAGGGCCAGGGGATCCCGGCCCAGCTCCCCGTCCCGCGTGTCGTAGCCAGCCACCCACGCCAGCAGCTCGGGCAACCGCCGGTTCTGCTCGGCGGCCGAGGCGTATTTGTGCGGTTCCCAGGGCCGCGAGCGGCCGTTCAGCAGACACACCTCGACACCGGGATCCAGCCAGATCAGCCGGGGGTGGAACGCCAGGGTGGTGCGCACCAGGCTGGCGTAGCAACCCTCCACAACCCAGCGATCATCGCCGCGGCAGTGATTCGCAGCGATCACGGGGCGTTCTTGATGAACACGAACACCCTTGTCGGCAGATAACGACTGTTCTCGAAAGCCTTCGTTCCCAGTGCCGGATCACCGCGCCGGTCCGCGGGTGATGTTGTTGATCCCGGGAGAGCGCTGACGTTCCGGCCGCTGCTCCAACATCCTCAGCTCCGGTCTCCGGTGTCCGGTCTCCCAGGCGGCAGCGACAGCGTCAGCGTCGCAGCCCCCACTGCGATCGACCGCAGGCCCGGTGCCCCCGCCATCGGGCTTTGCCACGGCCGATCGGCCCAGCAGCCATCGTTACGGTGAATCGACGCCGCTGCAGCCGC
>JBFLKL010000267.1:0-2923 GCA_040883175.1 Synechococcaceae cyanobacterium
ACGCTGAGAACCGCCGGTCAAAGCTCAGCACCAGCAACGCACCGGCGCTGGTGGCGCGGGCCAGGATCAGCTGGTCGGCCAGATCGCCGCCTCGACGGAATCGATCCAGGGCATCCAAGCGTGCGCGTACCGATGGAAATCCTGAGCTCATCATTGCGCTGCCCCTATTCGCGGTTCTCGCCATCCAGCAGACCGATGATGGCCTTCACAGGGGAGAGGCACTCCCTGACCAGACTCATCCCGCCGGATTCCGAGGGCAGCTCGGGACCAATCCAGGCATTACAATGGATGTTTTGCATGACACCCCGTTGAAGGCAACCGTTGGCATCCCCAGCGACAGCAGCGGCAGTGACCTCCTTCGTGGAAAAGGCACTGCTGGTACCGCTGGGCACGGCTGCGGTGGGGATGGTGGCGGAGTTGCTACGGGAGCGCCTCTCCAAGGGGAGAACTGAAGCCAACCTTTGCCGGCTTGAGGCAATACAAACAATTCTCGCTGATGATTCACTGGGCCTGCCAGAGCCCGACAAGAATGCCCTGAGGGATGAAGCCAGGATCATCGCGGAATCGCTTCTGGTGCTTCGCAGAAGGCAGATAGCGCTGGCGAGAACAGCAAACACGGTTCTTCACTGGGAGAATCAACCCTTTGCCAGGAGGCTGCTCACCCTCCCGCAGCCCCGCAGTTCCTCAGGATGGCTCGCAACGGGACTGTGCCTGTTGTTTCTCTACCTGGCATGGGTCGTGGTTCTCGCCCTCAATTCTGTGATCAGGATTTGGATCGGCCAAGACCTTTCAGCATTTCTGCTCTTGATTGCATTTACAATTCTTTTGCCACTGTTTCTTGCCCTTGCCTCCAGGGCCAAGTCTCTGCGGCTCGCCGAGGCTCGGATTCCCCGCCAACGCTGGACAAGCCGCCCTCAGCTGCTGCGCCTGGTCACCTTGCCTCGCCCTCGATCCAGGCTGGAGCTGTTGTCGGCCTGCATCTGGCTGGTTTCATCAGCTTGGCTGCTGTGGTGGGGCGCATTCCTGACAATCGGCCTGCTGCAGGGTCAGTGGCAGCGTCTCTGGCATCTTGAGGTTGTCATCACGGGGGAGACATTGCTGCTGTTACCAGGAGCCATCCTGATCTTCGTTTTCTCTGCATCCGCTGTATACATGCGGAACTCAGCCATTGACGCAGCAAAGCATGCTATTCACAGATCCTCTCATCACATCGCAAGTGCCTAGTCTCCCAGGAGCATCATCTTGCAGGTGCATCATCCTGGCCGCAGCCCAGGCGCCTTCTGCCGCTCTGTGGAGCGGCAGGCTGCCGAGACAGAACGGCTAGGGCGGCGGCGGCGCCGCCAGCGCCACCTGCTTCTGGCGGATGGTCTGGCCGTCGGCCAGCTGACGTGTCAGCTCCAGCTGCAGCACCCCCGGCGCGCTGCCCGTCACCGTGAAGCCGCGGCCGGCCGGCAGGGCATCGACCAGCACCCGCGGCACCGCGGCGCCCTCGCTCCAGGCGCCGTCGAGGCCGTAGGCCGGGCCGCAGCGCATCAGCACCGCCCCGCGCCAGATCGAGGAGGGCGCCGCCCCCACGGTGTAGAGCACCCCGGCCGGCGCCCCCGCCAGCGTGCGCCCCTGGAGCTGCAGCACGACGGTGCGGCCCGCCAGGCTGCAATAGGGTGGCAGCGGCGCGTCCCCGGCGCCGAGGCTCACCCATTCGGCCCGCTGCAGCTCCTCGCGCAGCAGCTCCAGGGCCCGCTCGCCCGCCTGCCGCTCCCGCAGCCAGCGGCCCAGCCGGCCCACCTGGCGCAGGTCGCCCAGCAGCAGCTGCAGCACCGCGGCGCTCACCAGGCCGCCGAGCAGCAGGGTCACCAGCAGCTCCACCAGGGTGAAACCGCCATGGCGGGAGCGGAGAACGCGTGCCATCACGCCCTCTCATCGCGCACGCAGGCGGTGGCGCTGGCGCCGCCGGCCTCACCCGTGTAGCGGCCCAGGCGCAGCACGCCGATCGGCAGCGCCATCACCAGACAGCGGCGCAGGTCGGTGCCGGGGCCGGCCACCACCACGGTGCCGCCGTCGAGCAGCAGCCCGTTGGCGGTGACGCGCAGCTCCTCCGGCAGGTTGTGGCTGAGCTCCAGCCGGCCCCCCGCCGCCCCGGCCGCCTCCAGCAGTCCGCCGCGGCCGTGCACCGCCAGGCTGCGGGAACGGGCCTGGCGGATCGCCAGGTCGCGCTCCCGCTCGATCCTGCTCACCAGCTCCCGGGCCGCCACCTCCACCCGCTGGCGGGCCAGAAAGCCGCTGCCCGTGAAGCCGCCGATCACCAGCAGCAGACCCAGCACCGCCACCGCCACCAGCAGCTCCGGCAGGGCGAGGCCGGCCTCCGGCGGAGGCACGGGGCGGCCGGTACGCCCCAGCATGCGCACGCTCACGGCGCCCCTCCGCAGAGGCCGTAGGCCGCCAGGTCGAACACCCGCTCGCGGCGCTGCCCGTCCGCGAACGCCACCGCCACGCGCAGGATCTCCCCGGACAGCTCGCTCTCTTCGGTGACTTCTCCGGCCGCGGCCGCGGTGCCGGCGGGCGGCAGCAGCTCGGGCAGGCCGGGGCAGAAGGCCGGCACCGGCTCGTTGCCTGCGCGCCGCTCGGCCGCCAGCGCCTGCAGCCGCGCCTGCACCGCCAGCAGGCGGGCATCGGCGGCACGCTGCTGCGCCTGCAGATCCTCGGCGCTGTGGGTGGCCTGGGCGGTGCGGGCCCAGATCCCCAGCGATGCGGTGCCCGATCCCAGCACCAGGCTGCCGGCCACCAGCACTTCCACCAGGTTCATGGCCCCACCTCCCCGGCCCCATCGCCGGCCGTGCCGGCGGCGGCGCGCAGCCCCCGCTCCTCGATGCCCAGCAGACGCGGCGGGACCCCGGCAGCTTCGGCCGGCGGCAGCGAGGGCCGC
>JBFLKL010000268.1:0-5194 GCA_040883175.1 Synechococcaceae cyanobacterium
CCGGCGCTCTGCTGGCCATGGCCATCCCCCTGGCGCCGCCGGCCTGGACGCCCCTGCTGCTGGTGGGCTTCACCGCCAGCTTCGCCGCCAAGCTGGCCGATACCTGCGGCAGCGAGATCGGCAAGCGCTGGGGCCGCCACACCGTGCTGATCACCAGCCTGCGGCCCGTGCCGCCCGGCACCGAGGGGGCGGTGAGCCTGGAAGGCACCCTCGCCAGCCTGGCGGGCAGCCTGGTGATGGTGGTGCTGGCCCTGGCGCTGGGCCTGCTGCCGGGTCCCCCGGCTGCGCTCACCGCTGCCGCCGCCGTGCTGATCACCGCGGTGGGTCTGGCGGCCACGCTGCTGGAGAGCGTGATCGGCGCCACCGCCCAGCGCCGCTGCGCCTGGCTGAGCAACGAGCTGGTGAACGGCATTCAGACCGCCCTTGCCGCCCTGCTGGCAATGCTGGGCTGGGTCGGGCTGGCGCTGGCCTGAGCGGTTCGCTCCCCGCCTTCCGGCGTGTCGTTCCGGGCCGTGGCCCTCAGCTCCGCCAGCAGCGCCTCGGCCCGGCGCCGGCACTCGACGGCGGAGCAGCCCTGCCGCGGTGCCAGCTCACGCCAGGGCAGACCATCGATCCAGCGACCCTCCAGCAGGTCGCGTTCGGCTGGTCTCAGCCGGCAGAGCTGGGCCCGCAGCCAGTGGCGCTGGGGGTCGGCGCTCTGGTCATGCCCCGGCAGCTGGGCGGTGCTGAGCAGATCCAGCTGGCTGGGGGCGTCGTCATCGCCGGTGGGCGCCGCCTGATCGAGGCTGCTCACGCGCAGGGCCCGCTTCACCCGGCCCGCCTCCTCCAGCCGCGCCGGGCTGCAGCCGAGAGCCGCGGCCAGCTCGGCGGGGCTGAGGGCGGCCAGGCCGGCACCCCGCCGCTGTTCCACCAGCTTCTCGGCCCGGCGCTGCAGCTCCCGCAGCCGCCGGGGGGTGTGCAGCGGCTGTTCGCGATCCCGCTGCTCCTGGAGCATCGCGCCGCGGATGTAGGGCACCGCGAAGCTGCTCAGGGCCATGCCGCGCCCGGCATCGAAGTTCTCAACGGCCCGGATCAGCCCCAGGCTGCCGCTGGCGTAGAGCTCCTCGAAGGCCCTGCCGCTGCGACGGCTCTCGCGGTTGGCCACCAGCCTCACCAGAGCCAGATTGCTCACCACCAGCGCGTTCCGCCACTGCAACCGCGCTTCGCACCGGCGGCTGCGGCCCAGCCGTTGCAGCAGCCTGCGGTTGCGCTGGTGATGGCCGCTGGCGCTTGCGCTGGGCTCGCTGGCGCGGCAACGTGAGGAAGTCATGGCCGGTGTGGATGGGGACCGTGTTCTCACGGTTCACCGGCGCTTCAGTTCCTCCGTCACCGCAGTCGGCCCTGGCTTTCACCCACCTGGGGGATGGCGACGGCGATGCCCACGCCCTCAGCAGAGCGCCGTGGCCAGCTGCAGCGGCTCCAGCCCCGCCCATGCCAGCAGCGCCGGCCACTGCTGCACCCGCGCGTACACCTGCCGGTGCCCCTCGCTGTTGAGGTGCAGGCCGTCGCTGCACAGCCACTCCTGCCAGCGGGGATCGGCGAGCAGGTCGTCGAGCAGGGGCAGGAAGGGCACATCCGCCTCCAGGCAGGCCTCCTCCAGCAGGCCCTCGTAGCGCCGCACCTGCTCGAGGCCGTACCAGAGCACCTCGGCGTACGGCATCGCCTCCTCCAGCACCGGCGTCAGCCCCAGCACCAGCACCGGCGCGCTGGCCCGTGCCCGCTGCAGCAGCTGCTGGAGGCCGAACAGGAAGCCCTCCGGCTCCAGCTGGGGGCGGCCGTCGGGGCGCCCCACCCGGGCGCTGTCGTTGAGGCCCGCCGCCAGCAGGATCCCGTGGGGCTGCTGGCGGCGCAGTTCTCCGCGGCAGGCCACCTCCGCCTGCAGCCGGGCCGCCACCCGCTCCAGGCCATCGCCGCGCACCCCCAGCGGGTAGAGCACCGGCGCCATCGGCAGGCCCATCCAGTGGCGCCGCAGCCGCTCGCACCACCCCCCCTCCAGCGGATCGCCCCAGCCGTACACGCCGCTGTCGCCGAGCACGATCAGCTTGCGGGGCACGGTGAGGGGCATCGGCGCGGCAACGGGCACGGTCAGGGCCCGATCCTGCACCAGCCCTGCCCCTCAGTCCGTCCGTCCGCCAGCCAGGCAGCATGGCGCCCTGGCGATGGCGATCCCGATGGCCCTGGCGATGGCGGAACGGTGGCCGTGGCGCACGCGCTGAACGGGGCGGAACGCCTGCCCGTGGCGGCCTTCCTGGACCGCGGCGGTCCGCTCCTGGATGTGCGCAGCCCGGCCGAGTTCGCCCAGGGCCACATCCCCGGCGCGATCAACCTGCCCCTGTTCGACGATGCCGGCCGGGCGGAGGTGGGCACCGTCTACAAGCGCGAGGGCCGCCAGGCGGCGGTGCTCTGCGGCCTGGCCCTGGTGGGGCCGCGGCTGGAGGCGATGGGCGCCGAACTGGCCCGGCGGGCCGCCGCCTGCCCAGGCGCCCCCCTGCGGCTGCTCTGCTGGCGCGGCGGCATGCGCAGCGCCAGCGTCGCCTGGCTGGCGGCTCAGCTGGACCTGCCGGCGGTGCTGCTGGAGGGCGGCTACAAGTCCTTCCGCCGCTGGGTGCTGGCCCTGTTCGAGCGGCCCTGGCCCCTGCGCCTGCTCGGTGGCCGCACCGGTACCGGCAAGACCGACCTGCTGCTTGCCCTGGCCCGGCGGGGCGTGGCCGTGGTGGACCTCGAGGGCCTGGCCCACCACCGCGGCAGCAGCTTCGGGGCCCTGGGCCTGCCCCCACAGCCCAGCAGCGAGCACTACGAGAACCGCCTGGCCATGGCCCTGCACGGCCTGGCGGGGGCGCCCGAGATCTGGCTGGAGGCGGAGAGCGTGCAGGTGGGCCGCTGCCGCATCCCCGCCGGCCTCTGGCGGCAGATGAAGGCGGCGCCGGCCCTGGCGGTGCAGCGCCCCCTGGAGCACCGTCTGGCCCAGCTGGTGCGCATCTACGGCGTGCAGGACCCCGACGAGCTGGCCGAGGCCACCCGGCGCATCGCCCGCCGGCTCGGGCCCCAGCGCACCGCCGCCGCCCTGGAGGCGATCGCTGCCCGCGACTGGACCGCCGCCTGCCGCCAGATGCTCGACTACTACGACCGCTGCTACGACCACGACCTCAGTGCCCACACCAGCGAGCCGGTGGAGCTGGGCGAGCGCACGGCCGAGGCCGCAGCCGAGCTGCTGCTGGGCCGGCGTCTGGTGACCGCCGCCGCGCCGCTCAGCCCGTCAGCAGGCGGCGGCGCAACCGGTCGCTGAGCTCCTCACCCAGCAGGGTGAGCAGTGCGTAGGCCAGCATCAGCGCCGCCAGTTCGTCGACGGCGAAGGAGCTGAGGGCCTCCAGCAGCTGGCTGCCCAGGCCGGTGGCCCCCACCAGGCCCACCACCACCGACTCCCGCAGGATCACATCGGCCCGGTAGGCGCCATAGGCCAGGTAGGGCCGCGCCAGGGCACTGAAACGCCCGTAGAGCAGGGCCAGCCGCGGGCCGCTGCCGGCGCTCAGCAGGGCCTGCTCGGCGCTCTCGCCGCGGTGCTCGGCACTCTCCAGCAGCAGCCGGCCCAGGACGCCCAGGTTGTGCAGAGCCAGGGCCAGGGCGCCGGTGACCACCCCGGGCTGCAGCACGAACAGCAGCAGCAGGGCGATCAGCGGCGGCGGCCACAGCCGCCCCAGGGCCCAGAGCCCCCGCACCGCCGCCCGGCCCAGGGGCCAGGGCCGCACCAGCAGCAGCAGCAGCGGTGCCAGCCCCACCGCCAGGGCCGAGGCCAGCAGGGTGAGGCTGAGGGTGTTGCCCACCAGGGCGGGCCAGGGCAGGGCCGCCACCGCCCCCCAGTCGGCGGGGGGCAGGGGCGGCAGGGCCTGCCAGCGCAGCAGGCTGCGCGGATCCACCTGCAGGGCCCAGGCCATCGCCGCCAGCACGGGCAGCAGCAGGGCCGCGGCCAGCAGCAGTTCCCGTCCGCCGCGACCAACCCCGCTGGCGGCGGCACTGAGGCTGAGGCGCGACGGCATCGTCCAGCGCCGCCGCAGCCAGCCCACCAGCCGCTCCAGCAGCAGCATCGCCGCCAGCAGCAGCCACAGGCCCGTCCACAGTTCGGCGAAGGCCAGTGACTGCAGGGTCAGCCGCAGCTCGGTGCCCAGCCCCCCCAGGCCGAACACCCCCAGCAGGGTGGCGCTGCGCAGGGCGCATTCCAGCCGGTAGCCGCCGTAGCTCAGCAGCTGGGGCAGCAGCGCCGGGCCCAGGGCGGTGAGCAGGGCGGCCGGCGGCGCCACACCGGCGGCCTCCAGGGCCTCCAGGCTGGCGGCGGGCAGGGCGTCGAGCTGGTCGCTGAGCACCCGCGCCACCAGGGCGCCGAAGGGGATGGCGATCGCCAGCACCGCCACCGCCGGCTGCAGACCCACCAGCTGCAGCAGGATCAGGCCCCAGAGCAGTTCGTGGATCGAGCGCGGCAGGGCCAGCAGCCGCCGGATCAGGGCCGCCGGCCACAGCCGGCCGCTGCAGCGCTGCCACACCTGCCGCGAGCTCAGCACCCCCAGCACCAGACCCAGCACCAGGCTCAGGGCCCAGCCCAGCAGGGCCATGCCCACGGTCACCCCCAGGCCGCGCAGGACCGCGCCGAGCACCAGCGGATCGAGCGACGGGCGCACGGCCGCCAGCGCGAACCGGCCCACCAGGCTCCAGCCGCCGCCGTGGCTGAGGCCCGGCAGTAGCACCAGCAGGGGCAGCAGCACCAGGCCAGGCAGCAGCAGCCACAGCGGCGCCGCCGGCCGCCAGCGACCCGATGGGAGCCATCGGTCTGCCGCCATCGCCGCCCCCGAACTCATGCCGCCGCCCCCGCGTAGAGCTCCGCCAGCAGGCCGGGCTCCACCGCCGCCACCGGCCGGTCGAACTGCAACCGGCCGGCCCGCAGCCCCACCACCCGGTCGAAGCCAGCCAGCAGGTCGGGCCGGTGCAGGCTGAGCAGCAGGGCCCGGGGCGCGCGGCCCTCCTCCAGCAGCAGCTCCAGCAGCTCGCCGGCCAGCCGCGGATCGAGGCTGGCCAGGGGCTCATCGGCCAGCAGCAGCACCGGCTCCTGGCGCAGCAGCCGCCCCAGGGCCACCCGCTGCCGCTGGCCTCCCGACAGGGCCGCCAC
>JBFLKL010000035.1:0-5923 GCA_040883175.1 Synechococcaceae cyanobacterium
CCGTGAGCTGATGACCCCGCTCCAGCAGCCCCGCCACCATGGCCAGGGCCGTGAGCTCCACGCCGCCGCCGCGACCGCTGCCCAGAGCCCCCACCGGGGTGCTCACCACCATGATGCGCATCAGGTCTGCCCTCCTTGGACCGGCTTGGCCGGGAGGCCCTGCCACAGCACCTCGCGTCGGTTGATCAGCAGCACCGAACCCAGCGCCAACAGGGCCCCAAGCCACTGCAGCGGCTGCAGCTGCTCGTCCAGCCACAGAACGCCGCAGAGCAGGGCGAACACGGGCGTGAGGAAGGTGAGTGCGGTGAAGCCGGTGAGGTCACCGCGGCTGGCGAACCAGAAGAACAGTCCATAGGCCAGGCCGCTGCCGAGCAGGGCGGCATAGGCCATCAGACCCCACTCGCCGGCCGACCACTGGGGCAGCCAGGGGGCACCGGAGCGCACCGGCAGCTCCGCCAGCACCACGAGCGGCAGCCCGCCCAGCAGCAGGTGCCAGCCGGTGATCACCACCGGATCGCTGTGGCGGGTGGCGTAGCGGCAGAGCACCGTGCCCACCGCCATCGCCGCGGCGGCCCCCAGCATCCAGAGCTCACCATGACTCCAGGGGCGCACCCCCGTGGCGATCGGCCCCTCGAGCCACCAGTGGCCCAGCACCGGCGCCGGCAGCCCCAGGCAGAGAATCCCCAGAAGGCCGAGCAGCAGGCCCAGCCAGCCCACTGGATTGATCGCCTCACCGAACAGGCTGCGGGCCAGCAGCGCCACCAGCAGGGGCTGGGAGTCGATCAGCACCGAGCCCAGGCCCGCCCCGGTCTGGGCCAGTCCGCGGGCCAGAAGCCCCTGGAAGAGGCTGGCGTCGACGAGGGTGAACGCCAGCAGCCAGGGCCAGTCACGGCGATCTACCGCCAGGGGGCGGCGCAGGATCAGGGCCGCCAGCAGCACCACCGCACCGGCGGGCAGCAGCCGCAGGCAGGCCACCTGCAGGGGGGTGCCGCCATCGAGCAGGGGGCGCATCGCCGCCATCGCCGTGCCCCAGAGCGCGAAGGGCAGGAGCATCGCCAGGGAGCGCAGCACGGAAGGCAACAGGCAGCACGTCAAAGGTCAGAGGCGTGGCCTGTTTTTAAGATCCAGCCACACTTCAATCACAGCGCATGGCCTGGCCCTGGCGCCGCAAGACCCGCCGCACCCTGGCCCGGATCGCCATCGAGGGACCGATCGCCGGCGGCACCCGCAAGCGGGTGCTGAAGGCCATCCGCCAGGTGCAGCGGCGGGAATGTCCGGCCCTGCTGCTGCGCATCGACAGTCCCGGCGGCACGGTGGGGGACAGCCAGGAGATCCACGCCGCCCTGATGCGGCTGCGCCGGAGCGGCTGCCGGGTGGTGGCCAGTTTCGGCAACATCTCCGCCTCGGGCGGGGTGTACATCGGTGTGGCGGCCGAGAAGGTGGTGGCCAACCCGGGCACGATCACCGGCTCGATCGGGGTCATCCTTCGCGGCAACAACCTCTCCAAGCTGCTCAAGCGCCTGGGGGTGAGCTTCGAAACCGTGAAGAGCGGCCTCTACAAGGACATCCTCTCCCCCGATCGCGGCCTCACCGAGGCGGAACGGGAACTGCTGCAGGATCTGATCGACTCCAGCTACGGCCAGTTCGTGGCGGCGGTGGCCGAGGGCAGGGGCCTGGCTCAGGAGACAGTGCGCACCTTCGCCGACGGCCGCGTGTTCAGTGGTGCCCAGGCGCGGGAACTGGGTCTGGTGGATGAGCTGGGCGACGAGGACAGGGCCCGGCGCCTGGCGGCGGAACTGGCCGGGCTGGATCCCGACCACTGCCGACCCACCGAGTTCGGCGCACCGCCGAAGCGCTTCGCCGGCCTCATCCCCGGCCGCTCCAGACTGCGCGCCGTGGCCCACGCCCTCACCCTGGAGCTGAGCTGGAGCGGCCAGCCGCTCTGGCTCTGGCGCCCATGAGCGCTCCCCTCCAGCTGCGGGCCCTGCGCGGCGCCACCACCGCCTCGGCCAACACCAGCGCGGCCATCGACGAGGCGGTGGCGGAGCTGATGGAGGTGCTGGTGGACCGCAATGACCTGGATGGCGACCGGGTGGTGTCGGTGACCTTCTCGGTCACGGCCGACCTCAATGCCTGTTTTCCCGCCGCCATCGCCCGCCGCCGGCCAGGCTGGGAGCAGGTGGCCCTGCTGGACTGCCAGCAGATGGCTGTGGCCGGGGACCTGCCCCGCTGCATCCGCCTCCTGGCGCACGCCTGGATGCAGGCCGACCGCCAGGCCTGTCACCCCTACCTGCGCGAGGCGAGTCGCCTGCGCCCCGACCGCGCCAGCTAGCGGGCCGACCACCCTCGGCTCCACGGCCGCGGGACGCTGCTGAGAATTGCAGGACCACCTTTCCTCCCGACCCACCAGCCCATGGGTTTCCCGTCCCTGCCAAGCCCCCTGCAGATGCTTCAGCGCAGCGGGCACCGGCGGCGCACCCTCGGCCTGCTGGCCGCCGCCCTGGGCCTGAGCGTGGCCGGCGTGGCGACAGCGCAGCCCGAGGTTCTGGCCCAGGGCACGCCCAGCCTGCTGGAGTTCCGCTGGGAGAACAACCCCGACTACCGCCGGCTTTACTACTTCATCACCAACACCGAGCGGATGAGGCGCTCGGAGTATTTTCTGATCCTGCGGCCAAGGGATCGCAACACCGCCATCCTCAAGCTGACGGTGACGATCCCGGAGCACTTCGACGCCACGATCGACACCGACCGGGTGCGCCTCTGCACCATGCGCGAAGGCGGCATGCTGTCACGCACCCGCTGTGAGGAGACCATCCCGGCCACGATCGAGCTGAGCGAGAACGGCCGGACCCTCGATATCTTCCCCGACACACCGATCGCTGACACCGAGACCATCGGCGTCAACATGCGGCTCTTCAACCCCTTCAATGCGGGCATGTATCAGTTCAACGCACTTGCCCAGGCTCCGGGTGAGGTGCCCGTGTCCGGCTACCTGGGCAGCTGGCTGATCCAGATCGACCCCTCCGGATTCTGACCCGGGTCCTCCCCGGCGGTCCCTTCCGGGCACCGCCTGATAGGTTGTCCCTTGCGAAATTTCCAGACGGGCAAAGGGGGGCAACAGCAGCACCATGACCAAGCGCACACTCGAAGGAACCAGCCGTAAGCGCAAACGGGTGTCCGGCTTCCGGGTGCGCATGCGCACCCACACCGGCCGCCGTGTGATCCGTGCCCGCAGGCGTCGGGGCCGTTCCCGCCTGGCGGTCTGATCGCCTCCGTGATCCGGTCCACCTGATCCCCCGTCGATGGCCCTGCCCCAGCGGCATCGGCTGCGCGGTCAGCGCCCCTTCAGCACGCTTTACCGCAAGGGCCGTGCCTGCCACGGCCCTTTTTTGGTGCTGCGCTGGCTGCCGGCCAGGCCGGAGCTGCTTCCCCGCTGCCAGCGCAGCCATCCCCCCAGCCCCTGGCGGGCCGGCGTGGTGGTGAGCACCAAGGTGCACAAGCGCGCCGTGCAGCGCAACCGGCTGCGGCGGCTGTTGCACGCGCACCTTCTCAGCCTGCCGATCGCCGACCCGCTGGGTCCGGTGTGGTTGCTGGTCAGCGTCAAGCCCGGCGGCGCCGAGCGCGACAGCGGCGTCCTGCTGGGAGAATGCCGGAACCTTCTGCAACGGGCAGGTCTGACGCCATGAACCAGCCGAGCAGTGCCGGCAGCCGGCAACCGATCGACGAAACCGTGTTCTACGCCGGCGGTCCCGCCCGCGGCGATCTCATTCTCAACCTGCTGTTCGGGCTCACCGTGATCGGCCTTCCCTTTGCGGTTGGGGCGATCGTGCGCGCTCTCTGGCTGCGCTTCCGGATCACCAGCCGCCGCATCGAGGTGACCGGCGGCTGGATGGGCCGCGAACGCAGCCAGGTGGTGTACAGCCAGATCCGCGAGGTGCGCAGCGTGCCGCGCGGTTTCGGTGCCTGGGGCGACATGGTGCTGGTGCTCAACGACGGCGCCAAGCTGGAGATGCGCTCCCTGCCGCGCTTCCGCGAGCTCGAGGCATACATCGAGGAGCGTCGTGCCGCCACTGCCGCCCCGGCCCGCCCGAAGGGCATGGCCGCCTGAATCCCGGGGCCCGTGCCCCATCCCCCCACCCCGCACAGGCACACTGAGCCACGCTGACCCCCTGCCCCCCAGCTCCCCGCGCCGTGATCGGCTACATCTCCGACAACCTGCTGATCCCGATCCTCGACTTCTTCTACGGATTGGTGCCCAGCTACGGCCTGGCGATCGTCGCCCTCACCGTGGTGATCCGCCTGGCCCTGTTCCCCCTGAGCGCCGGCTCGATCCGCAACGCCCGCCGCATGCGCATCGCCCAGCCGGTGATGCAGCAACGCCAGGCCGAGATCAAGAGCCGCTACGCCAACAACCCCCAGAAGCAGCAGGAGGAACTCGGCAAGCTGATGAAGGAGTTCGGCAGCCCGCTGGCGGGCTGTCTGCCGCTGCTGGTGCAGATGCCGATCCTGTTCGCCCTGTTCGCCACCCTGCGCGGCTCACCGTTCGCCGACGTGCCCTACACCTTCAACGTGAAGGTGCTGCCGGCCGACCAGATCGCGACGGTGGAGACCAAGCCCTTCAACACCGCCAGCCACTCGATCTTCCTCAGCTCCAGCAACCATGTGCCCGTGATCGGCACCCTGGAGAGCGGTACCAAGCTGGGTGTGGGCGACCGGCAGACGGTGAGCCTGCACACCAGGGACGGCGAGAGCTTCAGCTCGTTGCTCGTCGGGGCGGACGACGGCAGCCGCTTCCGGCCCGACTGGACAGTGACCAAGGGCGAGGGTGTGGTGAGCGTGGATGCCGACGGCACGATCAGCGCGCTCGCTCCTGGCGACGCCACGGTGGAAGCCAGGATTCCCGGCCTGGCCGCCCGCACCGGCTTCCTGTTCATCCAGGCCCTGGGCCAGGTGGGCTTCATGGGTGACGGTGGCGTGAACTGGGACATCGCCATCCTGGTGGCCGGCTTCGGCGCCAGCCTGTTCATCTCCCAGATTCTCTCGGGCATGGGGATGCCCCCCAATCCCCAGCAGTCCACGGCCAACAAGATCACGCCGGTGATGATCACGGCGATGTTCCTGTTCTTCCCGCTGCCGGCCGGAGTGCTGCTCTACATGGTGGTGGCCAACATCTTCCAGGCGCTGCAGACCTTCCTGCTCACCCGCGAGGCCCTGCCGGACAACCTCCAGAAGATCCTCGATCAGCAGCTGGCCCAGCAGGCCGTCACGGTCACGGCCAGCGGCGGCGGCGGCGGTGCCGGCGGGCGGCTTCCGTTCGAACCCAAGGGGCGCAAGTAGACCCCATGGCCAGCGGCTCCGAGGGCTCCAAGGCGGGCAATGGGCTTCGCCCTGTGCCGATCCAGGAGCTGAAGTCCCTGGCCGAGGGGCGTTCCTGGATCGTGGCTCAGCATCTCGAGGATCTCAGCAGCCTCACGCCGGTGCGCGGGCTGGTGCGGGCCATGCACCACGGCAGTGTGCTGGAGGTGGAGGGTGAAGCCGAAACGATCGTGACCCTCTGCTGCGACCGCTGCCTGCAGCACTACAACCATCCCCTGCGCTTCCGCACCCGCGAGCTGATCTGGCTGCGCCGGGAGGGAGCTGATCCCGCGACGGACCCGCGCCGCGAGGCTGGGGAGATCGTGCTGAACCTCGATCCGGGCGGCCCCGGCGCTGACAGCGGCGAGGAGGGCCTTGAAGGCAGCGATGAGGAACTGGATCCTCGTGGCAGCTTCGACCCAGGGCACTGGACCTTCGAGCACATGGGCCCTCTGTTCCGGCGACAGCAAGTCATCCGCGATGGGCAGCCAGTACAATCCGTCAACACCGGCCGGTTGGGCATGCTGTGCCAAATAGTCGCCGATGGTGTCGCTTTCCTGCGGCTTTA
>JBFLKL010000269.1:0-4300 GCA_040883175.1 Synechococcaceae cyanobacterium
CGAGAGCAGCACGGGTCGCTCCTTCGGCAGGGGTGCGGCAGTGGCCAGCAGCGCCGGCTGCCGCATCCAGGCCCGCTCCAGCCGCCGATGCCGCCCCCCCCACTGGCGGGCGCGCAGCCAGGGCAGCAGGCCGCTCACGTGGTGCAGCGGCAGGGGGTTGAGATGCAGACAGGCCGCTGGATCAAGACCCTGCTCCTCCAACCACCGGCCTGTGGCCGCGGCCGACGCCTGGAGGTGGGACAGAGGCAACAGGCACCAGCGCCGGCCGGCGCCGCCGCCGCCGCGGCTGCCGCCGCTCCCAAGCACCACCCCCGGGCCCCAGCGGCGTTCCAGAGGCTCCAACCCAGCGGGGCCGATCGCCGCCGCCAGGGCCTCCTGCTCCTGAGGAACCGGCGCTGCCAGGGGCACGATCCGTCCCCGGCGCCAGGCCCGGGACAGCTGGAGCGGCTGGAGGGCGGCAGGAGAGATCCGCTCAGGGGTCATGGGCCTGTCCCCTCCCCGTTCGGCTCCAGGGGAGCCTCGCCCCCCTGCCCTGCCGCCCGCCACACCCGCTCTGGATCGGTACTGCCCAGGTCCCCGGCCGCCTGCCAGGCCGGAGCCAGACCAGGAGCCACCGGCGTGGGGCCCTCGATCTGGAGCGCCGCCAGGTGGTGCAGCCAGCGCCGGCCGATGCCCGTTTCGAAGCCGGTGCTGAGCATCAGCCGTGGCCGGCCCCGCTCCAGCTCGGCCAGCAGCGGCCGGGGGTCGCCCTCCTGGCCGGGTCGGCGCACCTGCCATCCGTCCCAGCGCTCGCGCAGGCCGGGATGGCACTGCAGCGCTTCATCGAGCGCCACCGGCAGACCGGGACAGCGCCTCAGCAGGGCCGCCAGTCCCTCCTGATCGTGGGGATCGAGGGGCTGCTCGATCCACTCCAGCCGGCACTCGCGCTGCAGCCGCTCCGCCCAGGCGAAAGCGGTGGGGCGGTCCCAGCCGCCGTTGGCATCCAGTCGCAGCCGGCTCCCGGGCGGCAGCCGCAGCAGCAGACGCTCCAGCAGCCGACGCTCCAGGCGGTCGTCGGCTGTGGCCACCTTCCACTTGCAGGTGAACGGAAGCGAACCGTTGCCGCTCCCGGGTGCCCAGCCCGCGGACAGCGCCGCGCCCAGCACCTCCAGGGCCGCCTCCCCCCCCGGCAGCAGCAGGGCGGGCGGGGGAGGCGGCAGCCAGCGGCGCCGCGGCAGCCCGTCCAGTTCCGCCAGCGCCGCGCCCAGGGCGAAGCCCAGCGCCGGCGGCAGGTCGGGCAGGGACTGCTCCAGCGCCTGGCGCTCAGCCAACCCGCCCAGCCCGGCCATCGCCACGGCCAGGGGCTCCAGCACTCCGTCGAGGGGCGCCGCTTCGCCCCAGCCCAGCCCCCCGCCGGGGGCCCGCAGCCGCAGCAGCCAGCCGCGCTTCTCGGCGATGGGGCCGCGGGCGGTGTGCAGCGGCCGCGGCAGGGTCAGCCGGAAGGGGCGCCAGGCCAGCCCCAGGCAGGCGCCAGCGGGCGGTGGTGCTGGCTCGCTCGCGGGCGCCGCCATCACCGGCTCAGCCCAGCCAGCGGCCCAGTGCCAGGCCGGCCGCCAGGCCCAGGCCGTTGAGGGCCTGGAAGCGCAGGGCCAGAAACTTGCTGCCGCTGATCCGTTCCGGCTCGTGGTGGTGGCGGCTGAGGAGCTGGATCAGCCGCCGGGCGGGCGGCAGGCCGATGGCACCCAGAAGGGCGGTGAGCGGCCAACGCTGGGCGGCGGGAGCCACCAGCACCGGAGCCCATTGGAAGGCCAGGGTGCCGGCAATGAACCAGGGCACCAGGGCCGCCGCAGCCGCAGGGCCCAGGTGCACCACGGGTGATCGCTTGCCGTTGGCGGCGTCGTGCTCCACCTGGTGGAAGTGGGAGCAGAACAGCACCAGGGTGGTGGCCAGGGCGGCGCCGCTGCCGAGCTCCAGGGCCTCGGCCCAGGGCACCGGCGGGCCCGCGGCGGCCGGGGCTGGAGGGGCCAGGGCCAGCAGCCCGGCGGCGGTGGCAAGCGGTCCGAAGGCCAGCCAGCACAGCGGTTCTCCCAGCCCGCGATAGCCCAGGCGGAACGGCGGGCCCTGGTAGAGGTAGCCCAGGCCGCAGCAGGCCAGCACCAGCAGCAGCACGGCCACGCTGCTGCGCCAGGCCACCAGGGCCATGAGTGCCAGCCCCAGGGCCAGGCAGGCATTGGCCAGGGCCGCAACCCGGTCGCGCCGGCCGGTGAGGTTCACCAGCGAGTGGGGCTTGCCGTGGGTGTCCACGCCCGTGTCGGCATCGAACACGTCATTGGCCAGGTTCTCCCAGGCCAGCAGCAGCACCGCCGCCAGCAGGAACAGCAGCAGCTGATCGAGGCGCACGGGCTCGGCGCGCCCGAAGCGCCAGCCCGCCGCCAGCAGCACCGGCATCACCGCCACCGCATACATCGGCCACTTGATCGCCGCCGTCCACAGTTGCCGACGGGCGTAACGGCTTGCGACGACCTCGGGCTCTGGCATGGGGCCGGCGGCGGGGGAGCGAGCAGGGCCCATACATTTGAGCAGCCCAACGGAGCGGCACGGCTTGGCAACCACCAGCCCCGAACAGGTGCAGGCGGGCGGTGGCTTCTCCGCACTGCTGGAGCAGGCCCGCTTCCGCGCCGGCCAGCTCGAGGAGGAGAACGTCCTCAGCCTGGCGATCCCCCTGGCCGGCGGTGATCCCTTCACCCTGCTGCCCCATCTGGACGGTGGGTGCGAGGGTGGCGCTGGCGAGGGCGGCGCTGGCTTCCGCTTTCTCTGGGACGGAGCGCCCGGGCTGTGCATCGCCGCCAGCGGCCGCACCCACAGCCTGGAGCTGAGCGGGCCGCGGCGCTTCGAGCTGGCCCAGCGCTTCGCCAGCGCCACCCTGGCCCGCCTCGCCGGTGATGGGGCCGGCGGCAGGGAGTCCTGTCCTCGCCACGCCAGGCCCCGCCTGCTGCTGGCCTTCAGCTTCTTCGATGCGCCCCTGGAGGCCGATGCCACCGCCGCACCAGGCGTGCAGGCGGTGCTGCCGCGCTGGCAGCTGAGCCGCCACGGCCGCCACTGCTGGCTGCGGCTGCAACGTCCCCTGGGGGGCGACACCACGGCCCGCAGCCTGGCGGAGGAGCTGTGGGACGTCGCCAGGGCCCTGGAGCGGATCGCCGCCACCTGCGCCGAGCAGGCCGGCTCCAGTCCCGCGGCCAGGGCCACCGCCAGCCTGGCCGCCGTGGTGGAGCGGTCCCCCTGGCAGGAGCGCTATCGCCTTGCCGCCAGTCAGGCCCTGGCGCTGGTGGATGAGGGCCAGCTGGAGAAGCTGGTGCTGGCGGTGCGTCAGCAGCTGCGCCTCGACCGGGCTCCCGACCCCCTGGCGCTGCTGGCGCCCCTGCGGCGGCACCAGAGCGGCAGTTGCCGCTTTCTCTGGCAGCGGGACCACGACTCGGCCCTGCTGGGAGCGTCACCGGAACGGCTGCTCACCGTGCGCCAGGGTCAGCTCCGCAGCGATGCCCTGGCCGGCACCGCCTCCGACGATCAGGCGGACTCCCTGCTGGCCTCGGCCAAGGACCGGCTCGAACACGAGCTAGTCGTTGACACGATCATGGCCGTGCTCAGCCGGGCGGGCCTGCGGCCCCAGCGGCCCCGCCATCCCCGGCTGGCCCGCCATGGCCAGCTGGTGCATCTGCACACGCCGATCAGCGCAGCCCTGGCCGGTCGGCACCCGCTGGCGATCGCGGCCGCACTCCATCCCACGCCGGCGGTGGCGGGTCTGCCGCGGCGGGAGGCGATGGGCTGGCTGCGCAGCCTGGAACCCTTCGAGCGGGGGCACTACGCCGCCCCGATCGGCTGGATCGACAGCTCCGGTGACGCGGACCTGCGGGTGGCGATCCGCAGCGGCACCCTGCGCGGCCGCGAGCTGGAGCTCACCGCCGGGGCCGGGCTGGTACCGGGCTCCGCGGTGGCCCGGGAGCTGCAGGAGGTGGCCCTGAAACTGGGTGTGCTGCAGCAGCAGCTCAACCTGCCCGTTCCAGGCCGCTGGTAGGGAAGAACGCGGGTTGGTGACGCGGTGGCGAATCTGGCGATCCTGGCGAACCTGATAACCGTGCCCCTGCTGGGACTACCCGGGACCCTGCTGCTGGCGCTGCTGGCGGCAGCCCTGCTCCTGCGCCAGGTGGTGGGCCGACGGCGGCTTGGGCGCATCATCTTCGAGGCCGACACCCCGGCTGGCAAGCAGTTCGACCTGGCCCTGCTGGTGGTGATCGTGCTCAGCGTGGTGGCGGTGGGACTGGAG
>JBFLKL010000036.1:0-12814 GCA_040883175.1 Synechococcaceae cyanobacterium
AGGGCTGCCTCCTCGCCTGCGGCCACAGTGGTTTCGATCAACCCGACCTCCGCCTCCAGCGCTTCTGCCAGCTGGGCGCTGATCAGGTGCCCCAGGGCATAGGAGGGGAAATACCCGAACAGGCCCTCGGCCCAGTGAATGTCCTGCAGGCAGCCTTGGGCATCGCTGGCCGGGCGGATCCCGAGCAGCTCCTCCATCCGCTGGTTCCAGGCAGCGGGCAGCTCGGCCACCGGCATGTCCTGCTCCAGCAGCGCCAGCTCCAGCTCATAGCGCAGCACGATGTGCAGGCCGTAGCTGAGCTCGTCGGCCTCCACCCGGATCGGTCCCGGCTTCAGGGGGTTGAGCTGTCGCCAGAACACCGCCGCGTCACCCCAGGGGTCGGAGCCCAGCCCGTCGCGGAAGCGCGGATACCAGCGCTCGGCGAAGGCCCGGCCGCGGGCCACCCGGCACTCCCAGAACAGCGACTGCGATTCATGCACCCCCATCGAGGTGGCTTCCCCCAGGGGCCAGGGGAAGTAGTGGTCGTCCCCGCGGGGCAGGCCCTGCTCATAGAGGGAATGGCCCCATTCGTGCGCCGTGGCCAGGAAGGCGGAGAAGGGCTGGCCCGGCACCACCCGGGTGGTGATGCGGAAGTCGGCAGGCCCAAGGGTGCAGGAGAAGGGATGGGCCGAGCGGGAGCGCTGGCAGCGGCTGGGGGCGTAGCCCCAGCTCTCCAGCAGCTGGCTGCAGAGGCGCTCCTGCAGATCCTCGGGCAGCTCCGCTGTTCTGCCGGCAGTGGCACCGGCGCTGGCGACCCGCTCCAGCAGCCGTGGCAGTGCTGCCTTGAGCGGGATGAACAGACTGTCCAGCTGGGCTTTGCTGATGTCGGGCTCGAACGGCTGGGCCAGGATTTCCCAGGGGCTGCGGGCCCCTGGCTCGGCCTCCGCCAGCTGCATGGCCTGCTCGCGGCGCAGCTGCAGCAGCTCGGTCAGGCCCGGTGCGAAGGCCGCGAAGTCGTCGGCTCGGCGGGCTTCCTGCCAGAGGGCGTTGCCGCGGGACTGGGCCCGGGCCAGGGCCTGCACCAGGGCCGGATCCAGGCAGCGCTGGCGTTCCAGCTCCAGCCGCAGCAGGCGCAGGTTGCGCTGCAGGGGTGCGGGGGCGTCGCCGGCCACGGCGCTCTCAGCGGCGGCCAGCAGATCGGCGTAGGCCGCACTGCTCTGCCGCTCGTGCAGCTGGCTGGCCAGCAGGGCCAGCTGCTCGCCACGCCAGGCCGCCCCGTCGGCCGGCATCACGGTGTTCTGGTCGTAGTAGAGGGTGCTGCTGATCGAGCCCAGCAAGCGCGTCTGGTGCAGGTGCTGTTGCAGGCTCACCAGCGCGGAGGACAGCTCGGGCATGGGCGGAGGAGGAGAGGTTGCCTCAGCGGCGCCGGAAGCCTGGGTCCCGGGGCCTGTGCTGCGAGGACCGTGCTACGGGAACTGAGGTGCGAGGACTGGGGGCAGAAAAAAAGCCCCCGGCGCTGGCCAGGGGACTCCCATTTGGCTGGAGCTGCAGCTCGGAGGGGAGGGTGCTGGCGTCAGCCCAGGCCGATCTGGCCGAGGATGCTCTGGCCGGTGAGCAGTTCGGTCGCCAGTCCGATCACGAAGCCCATCATGGCCAGACGGCCGTTCCAGGTTTCGGCGAAGGCCACGAAGCCGAAGCGGGGGGTGGATTCAGTCATGGGGATGACGTTAAGAAACGTATTAGGATTTTAAACGATTGTGAAGCTGTTGGCGGCGACGGTGTCGCCGTTGCGGCGGTGCCGCCGCCGTCCCAGCGGCTCGATCCACTGCTCACGGACCGCGTCATGGCGAGTCTTCGCCGCCGGCAGGCGGCAGCCCAGCTGGATGTCGCCCTGATCCAGCAGGCGTCCCAGGCGCAGGGCGGTGGCCTCCTCCACCCGGGAGAACCGGGGCTGCTGTGCCGTGATCCAGCTGAGTTCCTCGGGGGTGATCACACCCGTGGAGATGGACTCGAGGAACAGTTCTCCGACCGTCATGGGCTTGCTGTGCCATCGATGTGAAGGAACGTTAACAGTCCTGCTCATGCGCTCGGCCCGGCTCCGCCCGGCTCGCGGTTCATGGGGCGGAGCTGCCGGGCCGCAGGGGATCCGGGTGGCGAGGACGCGGTTAACACTTCGTTACACTAGGGTCGGGGCGTTGTGATTCCGACGTCATGGTGTTCACCTTTGTGTATCTGATCTGTTTTGCCCTTCTGCTGGTGGGTGCGTTTTCGCTGATGAGCCAGGGCTTCCGCCTCGCCAGTCAGCCACTGGACAGGTCCGCCGCCCGCTCCCCTGCCACAGGAGCTCGCCGCCATCCGGAAGCCCCCGAGCCCGGCGAGATGGTGATGGTTCTGGATCTCAACCGCGAACGCCTCGAGCAGCTCTACCAGCAGAGTTCCTGAACCAACCGGCCCTCCCTGATTCCGGTAGCCAGCCATGCTTCCCAGTCCCTTCTGCCCCCTGCTCCCCTTCACCCCGCTCACGGCCCTCGGCGCCGCGAAGATCGCCGCTCTGCAGGCCACGGTGCTGCTCCTGCTCACCCAGCTGATCAAGGCCAGGATCCAGATCAAGGCCTTCTCGGCGCTGGGCATCACCCTGGTGCTGATCCAGACCCTGGTCTTCCTCTGCGTCGCCTCCGCTGCTGCGGCTGGGGCCGCCTTCGTCCTCAGCCGGCGCCGGGCCACCGTGGTGAGCGGCTGACCCGGCCTCAGCCCAGGGTGCCGAGGGTGCGCCGGAAGCGGGCCAGGGAAATCCCGAAGAACCCTGCTCCGATCAGGGCCAGCCAGACGAACTGCGGCCACACCGTGGCCAGTCCGGCAGACCGGTACAGGATTCCCTGGCCAAGAATCACGTAGTGGGTGTTGGGTGCCAGCAGCATCGCCGCCTGCACCCATCCGGGCATGCTCTCCCGCGGGGTGATCGAGCCCGAGAGCATCTGCAGGGGCAGCACCACCATCAGCAGCGTCAGGCCGAAGCGGGGCATCGAGCGGGAAACCGTGGCCAGAAAGATCCCCATCGAGGTGGTGGCGAACAGATGCAGCGCCGTGCCCGCCAGGAACAGGGGCAGAGATCCGGCGATCGGCACCTGCAGCAGCCCCTGCACCACCAGCACCAGCGATGCGGAGGCGGCCAGGAGCACCACCAGCCCCATCGCCCACACCTTGGCGAGCATGATCTCCAGGGGGGTGACGGGCATCACCAGCAGATGCTCGAGCGTGCCCCGCTCGCGTTCGCGCAGCAGGGCCGCTCCGGTGAGCAGCAGCGAGAGCAGGGTGACCTGGTTGATCACCTGCATGATCGAGCCGAACCACACCCGGCTCAGCTCCGGGTTGAAGCGCGCCCGGATCACCAGCTCCACCGGTTCGAAGCGGGCCGCGACTTCCGCTGCGGGGGCGCGCAACGCGCCTGTGCGCTCCAGCTGGAACCGGCCCACCTCCTCCTGCACGATCCGCTGCACGTAGCCACTGCCGCTGAAGGCCTGGCCCATGCGCGTGGCATCCACCTGCAGCTGCACCGCCGGCCGGCGGCCGGCGAGCAGGTCACGCTGAAAGTTGGGGGGGATGCTGAGGGCGAAGCTGTCCAGGCCGGCATCCAGGCGGCGCTCCATCTCCTCGGGATCCACCAGCCGCGGCGCCTGGAAGTAGGGCGGCAGGAAGGCGTCGCGCAGACGGCTGGAGAGCTGGGAGCGGTCCTCGTCGACGATGGCGATCGGGGTGTGCTGCAGCGTTTCGGGTGAGACCTTCGTGCCGGCGAACACCGAGACCGTGAAGGCGAACAGGATCAGGCCGAGCAGGAAGGGGTCGCGGGCCAGGCTCCAGAACTCCTTGACCCCCAGGTCACGCACATGATCCCAGCGCAGCCGGAGTTGGCCCATCGTTCAGCCCTCCTGGGGACGCAGACAGAGCACACTCAGCCCCAGCAGCACCGGAATCGCCAGCAGCAGCGGCAGGAACGCTGCGGCCAGGGCATCGAAACCCAGGCCCTTGAGGAAGGTGCCCTGGGTGATCGTGAGGAAGTGGGTGGTGGGGTAGACGCGGCTGATCCAGGCGCTCAGTCCTGTGAGCGAACTCACCGGGTCGAACACCCCGGAGAAGGACAGGGCCGGCAGGATCGTGAGCACGGCCGTGCCGAAGATCGCCGAGATCTGACTGTGCATGAATGACGACACCAGCAGCCCGAAGCCCGTGGCCACCCCCACGTAGAGCCCGGCGGCAAGCGTCGCGGCGGTGAGGCTGCCGCGCAGCGGCACCCCCAGCACGGTGGTGGCCACCAGGGCCAGCAGCAGGAAGTTGAGCAGCCCCAGGGCTGCGTAGGGCAGCTGCTTGCCCAGCAGAAACTCCAGCCGCGTCAGTGGCGTGACGTAGAGGTTCACCACCGAGCCCAGCTCCTTCTCGCGCACCACCGAGAGGGCGGTGAGCATGGCCGGCAGCAGCAGCAGCAGCAGCGGGATCATCGCCGGCACCATGGCCGTGAGGCTGCGCAGTTCCGGGTTGTAGCGGAAGCGCGTCTCCACCCTCACCGGCTCGCCGGCCGGCCTGTCCGCTGCCCCTTCCGACTGGCCCAGCTCCGTCAGCCACAGGCCATGCATGCCCTGCAGGTAGCCGCGGGCTGTTTCCGCCCGCTGGGGCATGGCGCCATCGATCGAACCACCGATCTCCACCGAAGCACCCCGCTTGATGTCCCGGCCGAACCGGGGCGGAATCTCCAGCGCCAGGCTGAGGTTCCCGCTGGCCAGGCGACGATCCAGATCCCGGTGATCGCGCAGCGGGGGAGTCGCCGAGAAATAGCGAGAGCCCGCCAGGGTGTCGACGTAGTGGCGGCTGAGGGTGGTGTCGTCGTGGTCGAGAACCGCAAAGGCCAGGTTCTCCACATCGAAGCTGATCCCCAGCCCCATCACCACCAGCAGCAACAGGCTGCCCGCCAGGGCCAGCACCGCCCGCAGCGGATCGCGGCGCAGCTCCAGCGTCTCCCGCCCGGCGATGCTGGCCAGCCTCTGCAGGCTGAAAGCCCTGGCCTGCCTTCGCCATCCCGCCGCCATCGGTATCGGCGCCGCCGGAGTGGCTGCCGGATCGCCTGCGGCGGCACCGCCGGCGTCCGCCAGGATGGCCAGGAAGGCCTGCTCCAGGGACCCGTCTCCCCGCTGCCGCGCCAGCTCTGCCGGGGTGGCGCTCACCAGCACGCGGCCGGCGTGCATCAGCGACAGCCGATCACAGCGGGCCGCCTCGGTGATCACGTGGGTGGAGAGGAAGATCGTCACCTCTTCCCGCCGGGAGAGCAGGATCAGCTCCTGCCAGAACGCCTCGCGCGCCACCGGATCCATCCCGGAGGTGGGTTCATCGAGGATCAGCACCTCCGGCTGCTGGATCAGCGCCACCGCCAGGGCCAGCCGCTGGCGCCGGCCCTGGGGCAGGGCGGCGGGGAGCGTGTCGGCCACGGCCAGCAGCTCGAAACGCTCCAGCAGATCCTCCACCCTTTCCCGCCGAGCGGCGCCGGGCAGGCTGAACAGCCGGGCGTGCAGCATCAGGTTCTGGCGCACGCTCAGTTCGCCGTAGAGCGAGAAGGTCTGGGACACGTAGCCAACCCGGCGGCGGGTGTCGAGATCGTCGGGGCGGACGGGCCGGCCCAGCAGCCAGGCCTGGCCCCCGGAGGTCGGCAGCAGGCCGGTGAGCATCTTCATGGTGGTGGTCTTGCCGCAGCCGTTGGAGCCCACGAATCCGAAGATCTCGCCGCGCTGGATGCGCAGGTCCACCCCGTCCACCGCCGTGAATGTCCCGAACCGGCGGCTGAGGCCCCGGGCCTCGATCACCACGTCCGACTCTCCCTCGCGTGTCGGGGGGATCCGCAGGGGCCGGTGGCGTTGCCGGCGCTCGAGCGGCAGCAGGGCGATGAAGGCCTGCTCGAGGCTGGTGCTGGCGGTGTGGGCGAGCAGTTCGGCCGGGCTGGCGTCGGCCAGCACCCGGCCGTCATCAAGGGCCAGCAGCCGATCGAAGCCGGCCGCCTCCTCCATGGAGGCCGTGGCCACCAGCACGGCCAGCGCCGGCCGTGCCTGGCGCACGCCGTCGATCAGCCGCCAGAACTGGCGACGCGCCAGCGGGTCCAGGCCGGTGGTGGGCTCGTCGAGCAACAGCAGGTCGGGGTCGTGCACCAGGGCGCAGCACAGGCCCAGCTTCTGCTTCATCCCACCCGAGAGCTGGCCGGCGGGCCGGTGGCGGAACGGGGCCAGGCCCGTGCTGGCCAGCAGGGCGGTGCTGCGCAGCTCCCGCTCCTGGCGGGGCAGACCGAACAGCGCCGCGAAGCTGCGCAGGTTTTCCGCCACCGTGAGGCTGGCGTGGAGATGGCGACCCAGCCCCTGGGGCAGGTAGGCAACGCGCTGACAGACGGCGCGCCGATGGTCACCCCGCGCCATGTCGCCGCCGAACACCAGCAGCTGGCCCCGCTGCAGGCGCCGGGCCCCCGCGATCAGGGCCAGCAGGCTGGATTTGCCCACGCCGTCGGGGCCGATCAGCCCCAGCAGCTCCCCTTCCCCGAGCTCGAAGCCCACCCCCGCCAGGGCCTGCCGGTTGCCATAGCGCAGGCCGACATTGCGGCAGTCCACCACCGCTCGGGTCATGGCACCGGAGGCCGCCCAGCCGCGGGCAGGCGCACCTGCAGATGCCGGGGCCAGGGCACGGCCGGATCCAGCCGCACCCAGGCCACCCCCGGCAGGCCGCTCTTGGCGGCACTGGCGTAGCGCTGTACCAGCTCGGGCTCCACCTGGGCCTTGACGCGGAACATCAGCTTCTCCCGCTCGCTGCTGGTTTCCACCGTGCGGGGCGTGAACTGGGAGCCGCTGGCCACATAGGTGATCCGGGCGGGGATCACCAGATCGGGTGCCGCATCCAGCACCAGGCGCGCCTCGGCGCCGAGGCGGAGGCGGCCCGCTTCCCGCGTGGGCAGGAAGAAGGTCATGTGCAGATCGCTGAGATCGAGCAGGTTCAGCACCCGTCCCCCTGCGCCCAGCACCTCGCCCGGTTCAGCGATGCGGATCTGCACCCGGCCGTTGATCGGCGCGGTGAGCAGCGCATCATCGATGTCGCTCTGCAGGCGCTGGATCCGGGCCCGGGAGGCCTCCACGGCCGCCTCGGCGGCCAGCACCTCACCGGCGGCCGCCGCCACCGCCGCGCTGCCGGCGGCGGCATCGGCCCTTGCCTGGCTGAGGGCCGCCTCGGCGCCCGCGAGGCGGGAGCGGTCGTTGTCGAACACCTCCCGTGCCAGAGCTCCGGACCGCACCAGCTGGCTGGAGCGCTGGAAGCGCAGCTCGGCCAGGTCGCGCTCCGCCTGGCGCTGCTCGATCACCTGGCTCGCCGCACGCCGCTGCGCCTGGCGCTGCTCCACCAGGCTGCGAGCCGTGCTGATGCGGGTGCGGGCCCGTTCCAGCTCGGCCCTCGCCTCGAGCAGCTCAGCCTCCAGGCTGTCCGTGTCCATGCGGGCCAGCACCTGACCCGCCTCCACCGGATCGCCCTCCTGCACCTCCACACTCAGCAGGCGCCCGGCCATGCGGGTGGCCACGTCCACCTCCACGGCCTCCAGGCGGCCATTGCCGCTGGCGAACGCCGGCGGACCATCCCGGTCACGCAGCCGCAGCCACAGGGTCCCGGCCCCGGCGAGTGCCAGTGCCAGGGCGATCACCAGAGCAAGCCGGCGCTGCCCCATGGCTTCGCGCCTCCCCGGCACCTGGTCCCATCCTGGGCGGGAAGCCCCGGGGTCGCCCGACCGCGACGCGATCCGCAACGCAACCGGACCGCAGTCAGGCCCAGTGGATGGTCATGGGGACGGCCCCCTCCAGGGTGGCCTTCACAGGGCAGCCCTCGGCCGCCCGCTGCAGGACCCGCCGTTCCTTCTCCTCGAGGGTTGCCGGCAGGGTCAGCCACACCTCGAGAGCAGCGATGCGACGCGGCGGCTGGCTGCTCATCGTCTTCTCCACCCGCGCGGAGGCACCCTGCAGGGACCAGCCATGGCGTTCGGCGACGATGCCCATCACCGTGAGCAGGCAGGTGGCCAGGGATGTGGCCACCAGATCGGTGGGAGAAAAGCACTCGCCTTTCCCCGCGTTGTCGGGAGGGGCGTCGGTGTCGATCACGCTGCCGGAGGGCCCGTGTTCGGCGGCGCAGCGCAGGCCGCCGTCATAGCGGCAGGAGATGGTGGTCATCGCCGGTGTGGGGAGGCACGGGGCCGCTCCACTCTGACGGCCGGATCAGGCCGCCAGGCCGATCTCCTGCAGGAGCCCGCGCTGCTGGCTGACCGATACGAAGCGGTGGGCGGCCATGGCGCCGCTCACGGCCACCGGCGGCACACCGATGCCCGGGAAGGTGCCTGCCCCGCACAGCACCAGGCCCTCGATCGGCGTGCCGCTCCCCGGAAAGGTGCCGGCATCGGCGGGCCAGGCCGGCCCGTAGCTGCCCTGGTGAATGCGCAGGTAGTGCCGGTGGGTGAGGGGGGTGCCCTGCAGCTCCAGCACCGCCCGCTCGCGCCAGTCGGGGATGAGGGGAGCGAGCACGCGGTGGAACAGGCTGCAGCGCTCGGCCTTGAGCGCGCTGTAGGCCGGGGTGCCGCGTTCCAGATCGCGCCACAGCTCCCAGGGTTCGTTGGCCGGGGTGTAGCCGTGCAGCACCTGGTGACCGGGAGGGGCGAGGGAGGGATCGAGCAGCGAGGGCATGGACAGCACGGCCATGTTGCGCTCGGCGTCGATGCCGCGCTGCCAGTCGCCCACCCACACGTGGTGGATGGGGAGGTGCTGCAGGTCGTCGCCGCGCAGGGCCAGGTGCCAGTGCAGGAAACTGCGGCAGGCCGGTGTGGCGCTCTGGCGGCGGAGCCACCGGGTCGGCGCGGCCGCCGGAGGCAGGAGCTCCGCCAGGGACCAGGGGCTCACGTTGGCGATCACGCCGCGGCGTGCCCCGATCCGTTCGCCGTCGGCGAGCCTCACTCCGCAGGCCCGGTTGCGCTCCACCAGCACCTCGGCCACCGGGCTGCCGGTGCGCAGCCGGCCGCCGTGACGCTCCAGAGCCCGCACCAGGGCGGCCACCACCGCTGGACTGCCGCCGATCGGATAGTCGAGACAGGCGTCGGGCTCGAACCACTCCCCGAACAGGGTGGCCATGGCGGCGGCGCTGGTCTGATCCATCGGCAGACCGGAGATCAGGAAGCAGAGCAGATCCACCCAGTGCAGCAGGAAGGGATCGCTGAGGTGTCGCCGTGCCATCGGCCCGAAGGCGCCAGCGAGCGCCGCCAGTCGGCCGGCCTGGCCCAGAAGCCCCAGCCCCTGCCGGCCCAGGGTGGCGGCCAGGCCCAGGCCCGGCCGCAGCGCCAGCAGCGGCAGGGCCCGGGCAGCCCGGCAGCTGGGCTGGAGCCAGGCCATGAAGGCGGCCCACTCCTCAGCCGCGGCGGCGCCGCGCAGCTCCCGCACCACCGCCAGAAACGGTTCCAGCCCCACGCCCACGCGCAGCTGACCTTCCGGCAGCAGCAGGCCCCAGTCGTGATAGGTGGCCACCGGCACGCTCTCACCCACCGCCCGCAGCACCTGAGCCAGGGGATTGCTGCTCGGCCAGCGCCCCAGCCCAGACCACAGCGAAGGGCCCGATTCGAACCGAAAGCCACGCCGCTCGAACCCGTGGGCGGCGCCGCCGGGCTGGTCGTGGGCCTCAAGCACGAGCACGTCCAGCCCATGGCGGGCGGCCAGGGCAGCGGCGCAGAGATCCCCCAGGCCGCTGCCCACCACCACCAGATCCGGATCGGAGGCGCCGCTGCCCGCAGGCGGCTTGCTCATGGGCCCGGGCGGCAGCGATCGCTGCAGAGCTGCTCCAGGCTCGGTCGCCCGGTGAGGCGCAGGCGCCAGCGGGCCCAGACGCCGTAGGCGGCATCGGCAAGCTGGCGCAGTCCGGGCCAGCTGGTGGGGGCATAGAGCCAGCCCAGGCCCGTCAGGCCGTAGGCCCGGCGGAACACGGCCAGATCCCGCAGCACTTCGCCCTCCGCCGTGATCCCGTGGATGCGGCCCATGGCGGCGCGGTAGTCAATGCCGGCATGGGCCGCGGGGTCGTAGGCGGGATCGTCGATGTCCACGAACTCCAGCCTGGGTGCATGCGGGTGGCAGCGCCGGTCCCGCTGGCGCAGGACGCGCACTTCGCGCAGACAGAGCGGGCAGGCGCCGTCGTAGAGGAGGCGCAGCTGGGGCTCCGCGCTGCTGCGCTGTGGCGCCGCGGTGGCCGTTGCCGACACCCCGGGTCGGCTGTTCCCGTCATCGGCTGGCTGCTGTGCGGTCAAGGCCGGCTCTCACTCGAGGTGCGTTCGATCTATTTCTTGCGGCAGTAGCGCCCGCCCACGTTCATCCAGCCCTCCGGGCAGGCCTGGCCGTAGGTGGGCCTCACGGTGTAGTTCATCAGTCCCAGGGTGCTGCACTTGCCGTTGAGCATGTCCACATAGCCGAGGGGGCAGATGTTTCCCAGCTTGGGAACCTCCCGCTGGGCATGGACCGGTGAGGCCGCACCGGCCAGCAGGGCGGCACCGGCGAGGGTCACAGCGAGGTTGCTGGCGATGGAGGTCATGGCCGGAACGTCGCGCTGGATCTGAGTTCGTCCCGATGCTAGGGACCCCCCTGCAGCATGGGATCACCCCCGCCGCCAAGGGATGCTGCGCCAGAACCTGCGCCTGATGGAGATCAGCACCTCCGGGGAGGGCTTCACCGATCTCACCGCCCGGCTCAACCGGGAGATCGACGCCAGCGGCCTGGATCTGGGCGTGGCCACGCTGGTGTGCCAGCACACCAGCTGCTCGCTCATCGTGAATGAGAACGCCGATCCACGGGTTCTGCACGACCTGGCGGCCTATCTGCGGGCCCTGGTGCCTCCGGAGGGGTTCCGCCCCCTCAGCGGCGGCGGGGAGCGGCACCGCTATGCCCACGACGACGAAGGGCCCGACGACATGCCGGCCCACATCCGCACAGCGCTCACGGCCACGTCCCTGCAACTGAGCTTTCAGCGGGGGCGGTTGGTGCTGGGCACCTGGCAGGCGGTGTACCTGTGGGAGCACCGCGCCCGTGGCCAGCGCCGCCGGCTGAGCCTGCATCTGATCGGTGCCTGAGCGGCCCAGCGCAGCTGGACCCCTGCCACGGGCGGCTTAACGTGCAGCCGCAGTGATGACGGCCCATGCGCTCGATCCCGCCGCTCGCAGCTCGCAGGGGCCGTGCCGCCTCCGGCCTGGGAGCTCTGATGCTGCTCTGCCTCGCGGCCGGGAGCCTGCCGGGGCGGGCTGCCGAAGTTCCCACCGAACCCTCCGGCCCCACCCCCACCAGTGAGGTCGCGCCCGCCCCGCAGAGCGGCGTGGAGGAGCTGGACTCCAGGGTCTCGCCAGTGGATGCCTGCAACCGGGCCCAGGGGCTCCGCCCTGCCGGAGCCACCGTGACAGCCATGCACTATCAGCGCCTCGGGCAGGCGGACGAGCGTGTCTTCCGATGCCGCGTCAGCTGGAGCACGGCCAGGGACGCCCAGACCACCCGCCGGCCGATCCTGTTCGGACCGACGCTCTGAGGTCAGGCCCCGCATCGGATACGCCACCATGGGGCAACGCCTCGTTCCCACCGCCGATGGCCGCCACCCCACTCACGCCCGAGCAGATCAACACCCTGCCCTCCAGCCTGCCGGCCTGGAGCCTGGAGACGGGAAAACTGCACCGGGAGCTCCGCTTCGCCGATTTCAGCGAAGCCTTCGGGTTCATGGCCAGGGTTGCCCTGGCGGCCGAGACCCTCGGCCATCACCCGGAGTGGAGCAATGTCTGGAACCGGGTGACGATCGATCTCACCACCCATGACACCGGCGGCCTCTCCGATCTGGATGTGAAGCTGGCCCAGCGGATCGACGAACTGGCCGGCTGAGCTGTGGCCGGCTGAGGGGTCAGGCCAGGCCCACCAGGCCCTCGCTGATCGTCCACAGCGCTGCGGCCAGTGCCTCGTCGCGGGCCTCGGCGCCGGGCTCCACCGGTTCGAAGCGGCGCCGGCCCGGACCCAGCACGCGGTTGCTCCAGTACTGGAAGCCCGCGGCGGCATGGACCGGATCGGCGCTCAGGCTGGCCAGCAGCGCTCCAGCCCCCTCCACGGTTTCCGTGAGTCGGAGCAGGTCGCGGGCCACCAGGGCGAACAGCCGCTGGCCCACCTCGTTATGGCGGCGGCTGTAGCGGAAGAAGCCCTCATCAGCGCGCGGAATCACCAGGCCCGGGCTCCAGGCGATCACGGGCCAGCGCCTGCCCTGCTCCCGCAGCTGGCGCTCCAGCTCGCGGGCGAACAGCAGGTTGCAGAGCTTGCTGTCCTTGTAGGCCTTGTCGGCATCGAAGGCCGACGTGCCGTCCACCATCGCGAAACCTGTCCCCTGCCGCAGGCCGGCGAGATCGCCCAGCCCGGCCGGCTTGCCCACCCGGCCACCGGCGCTGGCCGGATCGTGCACTTCCGAGGCCGTGACCACCACCCGGGGCTCCTGGCCTGCCTCGAGCAGGGGCAGCAGCCGCCGGGCCAGCAGCTGGTGGGCCAGGTGGTTGACGGCCAGCGTGAGTTCGTAGCCCTGGGCCGAGCGCCGCGGTTCGGTGGCGCCCGTGTACTGCAGACCGGCGTTCAGCACCAGGGTGTCGATCGGCTCACCGCGGCGCAGCAGCTCCTCGCTGCAGCGGTTCACACTCTCCAGATCGGCCAGGTCGCAGACCAGCGTCTGTGGCTCGGCTGTGCCGCCGGCCTCGGCGGCGATGCGGCGGGCGGTGCTGGCGGCCCGGCCGGCGTCG
>JBFLKL010000002.1:0-2566 GCA_040883175.1 Synechococcaceae cyanobacterium
ACCAGCACAAGGGTGTTCACGCCTCGCCGAGCCAGGATCGCTGCTGCCACGACGGTTTTCCCGAAGGCCGTCGGTGCCTGCAACACGCCGATGTCGTGGCGCAGCATCCCCTCCACAGCGGCCTCCTGGGCAACGCTCAGCTGGCCCGCGAAGTCCAGCTCCAGCGGTGAGCCCTTCTGGCGCTCATCCACCAGCTCCCAGCCGATCCCCTGCTCCTGCAGCAGGGTCTGCACCGGTTCCAGACAGCCGCGCGGCAGGGCGATGTGTTGCGGGAAGTTCTCAGCGCAGCCGATCACCCGCGGCTTGTCCCACACCGACTGGCGCATGGCCTGGGCTTTGTAGAAGGCTGGATTGGCAAAAGCGGCGAGACGGATCAGGCGATTGACCAGTGGCTGCGGCAACCCTGAGCGCTCCACATAGAGCCGATCGGCAAGGGTGAGGCTGAGTGAGGAGGGCGACGGTCCGCTGAGCTTTGTTGGCGCCGGAGGTTGCTTCCAGGGGGTCCCAAGGTCCTCCTCGTCGATGAAGCTCAGATCGAGCGGATGGCCGCCGCCGCTAATGCTCTGAATCACGGCCTGCAGCTCAGCCACCGAGTACCGCTGAACAGTCGCCAGATAGGCCCACTGATCGGGATAGGGCTCCAGGTCGTCATCCACGAAGACGCTGCAGCCCCGCTGCCGGGCTTTCTTCTGCAGCGGCAGGGCGATCAGGTTGCCGAAGCCGCCCTTGGGCAAGGTGTCCTGGTTGGGGAACAGCCGGTCATAGGAGCTCAGCTCCAGCTGGCGTGTCGAGGAGCAGGTATGGCTGATCAGGGCGGCCCCCAGCTGGCGAGCCTCACGCGCCGATACGGCCTCCTCAAAGAATATCCACGCGTGAGCACCTTCCCCGGAGCGGGAGATTTCCAGCGCTGCGGGCACCGCCAGCTCCCGACACGACCGTAGAAAGGCCTGGGCGTCGTCACGCCAGTCCTGCTCGTCGAAGTCCACGGCCAGCAGGTGGCAGCGGTCGTCCCTCAGCAGGGGATAGAGGCCAATGGTGTGGTCACCGGCCAGATGGCGGTAGATCGCCGCATCGGTGAGAGGCAGCAGCTCGCGCTGCTGGCAGTCGCGGCAGGAGATCCGTGGCTTCTCGCAGATGCCTGGCCGCCACTCATTGGCGCAGGCTGGGGCATAGCCCGAACGCCCGCTGCTGGTGCTCTGCCAGCTCAGGGCATACACGTCGTCACGGCCGCGGAAGAGGCGCCGGAACAGCGCCACCTTCCCCTGAGGCGAAAGAGGAGCATGGGCAGAGGGGCGAACCGAAATGGGCGAGGGTTCAGCTCGGGCAGGTCCGCCAGATCTCCAGGCGATGCCGTGGTCCTCAAGCAGGGCAATCAGTCGGGCGTTCTCCCGGCGCAGCTGATCGAGCTCAGATGGCCTGGAGTCAGCCATAGGGCTTCAGCGCTGATCGGCCAGGCGGTAGACAGCATTGCGCTCCCGCTTGCCCACTGCAACAACAAGCACCAGCACCTCGTGATCCCGCACTTCGTAGACCAAACGGAAACCAGCGGCGCGGAGTTTGATTTTGTAGCGGTTGGTGGATCCACGCAGTTTGCTGGCCGGGATCCGGGGCTCAAGCTGCCGTTCGGCCAGCTTGTTCTTGAACTGCTCCCGGATCCCCTTCCTCAGCTTCTGCCACTCCCGCAGAGCCTCCGGGTGAAAGGCCAGCTCAAAGGGCATTCAGGCTGACCCGCACCGGCTCCTGGCCGTCCGCCAGTCGGGCATCGGCAAGGCGGCCCAGCTCCAGGTCGTCCACCAGATCCATCAGCTCCTCGTAGGCCCGGGCCGGTACGCAGTAGAAGGCGGGCTCGTTGCGGTTGAGCACCGCGACGGCCATCCCCTCTCCGGCTGCCACAGTGGCCATGGGGTTCTTCTTGTGTTCCGAGATGCTTACGGCCGTCTCGGTGAGCACGCGGTGCGCCATCAGCGGGTCAGCCCGGAAGAGACCTCATCTTAGGTCGCTAGGCAGGTCGCGGGCCGGGTCTGATCTCGTGCGGATCTCGTCGGGTTGATCAGGGCGGTCAAGTTGGCTGAAGTCGGTGCAGGGAGCAGCCGATCTGCCGCGATCCTGCAGATCGCAGATCGCCTCGGCAGTCGTCCTGGTGTTGTCGCAGTGTGGGGGATCGGTCGTTGATTCAGACGCCGCTTTCCCAGACCTGCTTGGGTCGTGATGTTGGACCGCGCTCAGCCTCGACTCTCCGCCGACCCCCAACCCCGGACGACCCCTGCGCGACAGCGCATGAGCTCACTCCACTCGAATGAATGCCTGACCAAGGCAAAGGAATGGCCCAGCAGTGGGAGAAGCTCCGTGAGATGGTTGGACTAACCGCTTGAGACTGCCTGTCATTCCCGAACTCTCTCTGGCACGCCGCCAGTCCACGAATGACCAGCTTCTCGTTCTCTCTTCAGAGATCTCCAGGCCTGAACAGAAAAGCGGGTGACCGGACTCGAACCGGCGACGTTCAGCTTGGGAAGCTGACATTCTACCACTGAATTACACCCGCAGGAGATAGGCAACTACCCGGAGG
>JBFLKL010000037.1:0-17039 GCA_040883175.1 Synechococcaceae cyanobacterium
CTCGAAAGATTATCGCCAAAGACAATGTCATTGCCGACTCCGCCGACGACTGAATCAGTGCCTGCCCCAGCCAAAATGATATCATCACCCTCATCTCCGGAGATTGAGTCATCTCCTTGATCACCAAAGATGATGTCACTTCCGGAGCCGCCGAAGATAGTGTCTGCGCCTTCATTACCTGCGCCAAATAGGAAGCTTTCCGAATATGTCAGATCAAATGACAAGAACCATGACAGTCCAGACCCCGCAACATCAAATGAACCCTCAATTGGTGGGTCTGTAACAGGTATGTTGAGGGAAACAGACGCACCACCACTGACCAAGCCATTGAGAAAATCACCAAAAATAACGTCATTCCCTTCACCTCCGTTCAAGCGGTCTCCCAAGCCGCCGCCAATGAGGACATCCTCTCCAGCATCGCCGTTGAGCGTGTCAATTCCATCACTACCTCCATCGTTGGGAGTGAAAGAATCTCCAAGCAAGATATCGTCTCCTATGCCTCCATTAAGGGTGTCGCTTCCACCAAAACCAATGATGAATTCATTGGCAGTATTGGGCAGCGCAAATTCGATTGTTGGAAAGCCTACTGTTACGTCTTTCGTTACCCCAGCCGCGAATACAGTGAATACGACTGTTCCTGGAATTTCTATCGTATAAGGTCCACCCCAGTCGGCTCCGCTATTAAGAGCCAGGGTAATTGTGGGCAGGATGAAGTTAACTGGATCCGGAGCGGTGGTCCCGCTTAATATGTTATTTGAATTTGGGGAATTTCCATCGACGACAATATCGGGGAGGTCGGAGAGGCTAAATGGAATCGCTAAGTTGACATTGGTTGTGAAGACAGGATCTGGATCGATGACGTCTAGATCCTGAAGCCTGATTAACCCGGTCAGGGTTGGCTCAAGATAAATCAGGTTTTGAAGAGTCATTTGTCCTGTCCCTGAATTTACTTACCCCTGCCCTTTAATTTTAGACGCTAAGGCACCGTGCGTGCCAACGTGACTGATGCAAAACTTTGCTTGTGACTCTGCATTCATCGCCGAGTGGTTTGCCCAGCTTCCTCTGGTGACATGGTTGGCTCCTTGGCCTGTCCACTTCGAAAGGCGTGAGTGTGAGATTGATCAGTTTACTCTTGTTATGCTAACTGAAGCCAGTTCGCCATTCTAGGCATAGCGCACACGTGGTAGTCAGCGCTATCGTACTACTCCAGGCGCCGCTCGATCCTCTATGCCTGCCTAATTTCGTACCTTCTCTATCCCGTCAAGGCCGGTACCCTGCTCGACAAGTCGTTGGTCCAGTACTTCCGATTTGCAGAGGCCAAGGGTCCTGCAATTCAATTGCGTTACCGGAGTTGCCAGGATCTATCTTTGATCCGTATACATAAAGTTATCAAGACTATTCTTTATTCCTTGCAATGGCTCGTTCCATCGCCCCCGGTGGCATTGACGGAAAGCTTTCACTGACGGATACCACAAGGTCCTCTCCCGATGGAGACCCCACCGCCAATCTGGAATCTTCTTGAGCAGCATCCAGGTTGGCTTGCCAAGCCCACCCGCAAGATGAACCGTTACGTTGCTTGCCGAAACAATAAGGTCGCAACAATCGATCAAGGCGGCCAGCCCATCAAGATCATCAAAGTTATTGATGGATTCAACCGTATTGATCTTGATGCCGGTCTCTTGCTCTACTCTCGCAATTTCGCGGTGAGTGTCTCCGTATTGGAGTGACACCAGGCTCACTCCTGGTCTGGCCAGGCTAAGAACCAATTCTTTTAATGGAACGGACTTTTCAAGGTCCACGTCTTTTCGTCTGCTCGCCCAGGAGATGCCGATGACAACGTTGCGGGTTCCAGTCTCCAGGTCTGTGTGTAAGGCCAAGCTCTTGACTTTATCGGCAAGGAGATAGTATGCTTCATCTCTTCTGAAAGCAGAGTGAGAGCGTCTATAGTGTCTGCCAAGACTACCCATCGGAATGCAGGCCGTATACCTATCCTCTGGCATTGTATACGAGGGGTCGACAAATGTTGCTTGAGGCAGTGATCTCTTCATCAATGCAATCAGTCGCCGGTCGACCTGTACAGTGATCTCGCCTGTGTCTTTCATCACATCACGCAGCATCGAACAGAACATGATCTGATCGCCAACCCCCTGCTCTCCAGCAATAAACAGGCTGTCAATGTAATTGCCGGCGATCCAGTGAGAGATGCAAGGGTAATAGGGAGATGATTGCTTTTTCTGTAGCCGCCAATCGTAGTGGTCCCACCCATCTGCAAATTCTTCCAGTAAAAGCATGATCATTGCATGGCTTAGGTTCGCATCTACATGTTCTGGGTTGATGGCGATTGCCGCCTCAAACAGTGTTCGTGCTCGCTGGATTTCTCCCGCCTCGGCAAGGAAAATGCCAAGCTCGCAGCATTCCTGAGCTGTTTGAGGTTCAAGCAGAAAGGCCTTTCCCAGGTTTGTGACTACGGCATCTCTGTCATCGAGCTGTCTGTATATCTTATCAAGCTGATATATCGCCTGAAGTGAACTGGGAAGTATCTGAAGACATTGGGTATATGCTTGTGCTGATAGCTTCAGATCGCCCTCGGCGAGATAAGCCATGCCAAGATTGTACAGGCCTTCCGGGTGCTTCGGCGTCAGCCTCAACCCCTTCTCCAGCGCTCTTATTGCAGCGCGCATCAGGTTCTGCTCCCTCAGCGATATACCAAGAGCCAAGAGGGCCTCGGGTAAGTCAGGGTCCAGGCATAGTGCTTTGTTGTAACATGCAATGGCAGCCTCGAGCTCTCCGTTCTTTCTGTAGGCGTTGCCCAGGTTGTAAAGAGCAGCTGGGAAGTCTGGGCGAATCTTCACTGCGCCTGTGAAAGCCTGAATCGCCGCTGCCCATTCCTCCTTGGCTAGCAATGAATTGCCGAGATTGTATCTCAGTTCCGGTAGCTCTGGGTAGTCGCCTATCGCCTGAGTCAGAAGTGAGATGGCTTCGTCAATCCGCTTGGTTCGCTTGCATATAATCGCCAGATTTGATAATGCACTCGATGTCGTATGCCCTTCTTCGATGATCTGTCTGTACAGTGACTCTGCTTTCTTCAGTTGGCCATTGCGAAGATGTTGACCAGCCTGAGCTAGCAGGGCATGCCTTGCGTCCATGCTTGCACCTTGCTCTGCATCTCTGTTCATGCAAGTGTTGCTGCAGTGCTCCTGCAAAGCTTATCAAAGCGCTGCCTATGACTGAACCGCAAGTGCATTTCCCCGTATTTGCGTTAAGTCCTGCACGCTGACATCGTGGCGTGTGGGGAGCGCCGGCTGGTTGCCTGTGGTTCTCTTCATGCTTCTCCACGGTAAGTCTCGTCCTTTCGTTACAGGATATTGGGCTGATGGCGCTGCCATCAGCAGCATCAGCCACGGTCGCCGCATCAGGCCCCCGCCGCTGTCGCCTCTTCGTCGCTCGGCAGGGAGTCGAACAGGTTCAGGCCCAGCCGCTCCGAGAGGAAGTGGGCGGTGAGCTGGCCACGCACGCTGTTGCCGGCCTCATCGAGCGGCGGCGACCAGGTGGCCAGTGCGCCCTTGCCCGGTGCCACGGTGATCATCCCGCCCGATACGCCGCTCTTCCCGGGCAGGCCGATCTGGTACAGCCAGTCGCCGGAGGTTTCGTAGAGCCCGGCGGTGACCATCACCGCCAGCACGCGGCGGCAGATCAGCGGCGCGATCACCTGCTCGCCGCTCAGCGGCTGGCGGCCGCCATTGGCCAGGGTGCAGGCCATCAGGGCCAGATCCTGCGTGGTCACCAGCAGGGAGCACTGGCGGGTGTAGAGCTCGATCGCCGTGCTGGGATCGCACCACAGCTGCTGATGGGCGCTGAGCAGGCTGGCGATGCCCTCGTTGGTGCAGTTGGTGGCCTGCTCCGATCGATACACCTCGGCATCGATCGTCAGCCTCCGGCCGGCGAAGCGCGACAGGCCGTCCTCGATGAACCGCCATTTCGCCTCGGCGTCCGCGCCAGGCACCAGGCTGGTGGTGGCGATGGCGCCGGCGTTCACCATCGGATTGGAGAGCCCCTCCTCGGTGCGCGGCACCGCCAGCACGGAGTTGAACGGCAGCCCCGTGCTGTTCACCCCCAGGGCGTCCCGCGCCAGCTGCTCGCCGATCGCCTCGCACACCAGCGCGAACAGAAACGGCTTGGAGAGGCTCTGGATGCTGAACGGCACCGCCCAGTCGCCGGCGTTGAACGTGGCGCCGTTGGTGGCGGCCACGCAGATGCCGAAGCTCCGCGGCGATGCGGCCGCCAGGGCGGGGATGTAGTCGGCCACGCTTCCCTGTTCCACCGAGGTGAAGTGGGCGTGGGCCTCCTGCACCAGGGACTCCACCACCGCGGCGGTGGGCAGGTGACCGGTGGAGACCCAGGGGCCCGTGACGCCGCCTGCCAGGGAAAGGCCGGCAGGCGGTAGAGCGCCTCGCGCTGGGCCTCACTCCAGATGTCGATCATGGAGTCGAGCATGGGATCATCGGCTTCCAGCCTGATCTTGCGGGAAATCGCGAGGCTTCCAGCTGGAATCACCGCCAGCTCGAACGGAGGCCCCACGGTGAGATTCGAACGCTGCGTGAGCACCTGCGACATGATGCAGAGCTTGGCCGCATCATCGAGGCTGAGATGGGTGTGCCCCACGTTGTCGAGGGGGGGCTTGCCGTATTTGCTTTCGCCGATCTGCAGGTACGGGGTGTCCCGGGTGGCCATGATCGCGTTCCCCTGGGGATAGATCAGATACAGGCCGTGGGGTTCCCCGCCGATCTGTCCGCCGAGGATGAAGGTGGCTTCGGAGCTGGCACCCACGCTGCGCAGCGCCTCCTGGTTCTCCTTCTGCACCGCCACACTCACCCGACCCACGTAGGCGGCGGCTTCGAACAGATAGTCGCAGTGGCGCAGGTCACCTTGTCCCTCATCCCCGGCCTCGAAGCCCTGGTCCAGATCCCGGCGGATCCAGCTCACCACGGCCTGGGTGGTGGCCAGATTGCCGGCTGCCAGAAGCACGAGCAGCCGGTCGGGTGCCGGCTGGAAGACATGCATCTTGCTGTAGGTGGAGATGTAGTCCACCCCGGCGTTGGTGCGGGAGTCCGACGCCATCACCAGGCCCTCCTCCAGCCAGTAGCCAACGCAGTAGGTCATGGCTGGGAATCGTGCGGGTGGTGAGTGTTGTGGCTTCAGCGGAAAAGCCTACGGGGTCCCGATCAGGGGACGATCAGACGGCTTGTTGGCTGTATGGCACCGGTTCCAGCGGTTCTGCCAGCGCCGGCAGCAGCGGTGAGGCCAGCTGGCGGCGGATGCGCCAGTGGCAGTGCTGCAGCACCTGGCGCGCCACGTTGGCGCCGGTGGCTGCCTCGAAGCCGCTGAAGCCCGGGGCGCTGTTGGCCTCGCACACCCGGTACCCCTCGCCATCGAAGAGCAGGTCGATGCCTGCGATATCCAGCCCGAGGGTCTGGGCGCAGTCGCGCGCCAGCATGTCGATCGCCTCATCCACCGGGAAGTTCTCGCCCCGACCCCCGCGGGTGATGTTGGCCTTGAAGCTGCCGTCCACGCTGCGGCGCAGCATCGCCCCCACAACCCTGCCGCCGATCACCCACACGCGCAGGTCCTGGCCGGGCCGTTCACTGATGTACTCCTGCAGGATCAGGGACTTGCCCGCATCCAGGCTCGCCACCAGTTCCATCAGGTCGCGGAAGCTTTCCCGGTCGCGGCTCAGATAGATCCCCTCGCCATAGGAGCCTGCCAGCACCTTCACCACACAGGGAAAGCCGATCTGCCGCTCCACCAGTTCGCTGTCCACCGGGAACCGCACCAGCATCGTGCGTGGAATCGGCAGGTTCATCTGGGCCAGCAGCTGCTGGCAGTAGAGCTTGTCCTTCACCGCTTCGATCGCGCGGGCGTTGTTGATCACGGGCACCCCCAGATGCTCGAACTGGCGCAGGATCGCCAGGCTGAAGTAGCTGGTCCCGCTGCCCGTGCGTGCGAGCACGGCGTCGGGCAGATCCACCTCCTGGCCGCGCCAGCGGATCGATCGCCGACCGCCGCGCGTCACGATCAGGTCGATCTCATCGGGCGCCACCACCTGCAGATCGATGCCGAGGATGCGGCCCTCTTCCTGAAACCGCTGCTCCTCGTAGGACGTACCCCCGGCCGTGGGCTTCTGCAGGATCCAGAGGTTCATGACGGCTAGCGGCTGGAGGTCGTGTGGTGGGCATCTCACCCTCGGCAATGCGGGCCCCCGGCGGTGGTGATCCGCGACACAACCGCAGCGTCATCGCCACACCCAGGCCGACATCGCGAAGCTCCAGCGGCAGGATGGCCACCCCCGACGGGATCGCCAGCCTGTGCGCGAGCAACCATCGCACGCCCCGCCCAGTCGCCTGGCGCGCAAGCTCACCGCCTTCGATGCCGTGGTCATGGGCCTGGGGGCCATGGTGGGCGCGGGCATCTTCGCGGTGATCGGGCCTGCGGTGGCCATCGCCGGCAGCGGTGCCCTGGTGGCCCTGCTGCTGGCGGCGCTGGTGGCCTTCTGCAATGCCACCTCGTCGGCCCAGCTGGCGGCTCTCCATCCCGAATCGGGCGGCGCCTACGTGTACGGACGCCGGCGGCTCGGGCCCTTCTGGGGCTATCTGGCCGGCTGGGGGTTCGTGGTGGGCAAGCTCGCCAGCTGCACGGCCATGGCGCTCACCTTCGCCAGCTATGTGGCGCCAATGCTGATGCGGCCCCTGGCAGTGGCCGCCGTGCTCGTGCTCACCGTGGTGAACCTGTTCGGGGTGCAGAAAACGGCGCAGCTCACACGCCTGATCGTGGCCGTTGTGCTGCTGGCGCTGACTGCTGTGATCCTGGCGGTGCTGCTGGGAGGCGAGGCCTCGTTCGGCCGCCTCACGGCGGAGTTCGACTGGCGGCCCGAGCCCATCCTCCAGGCGGCGGGTCTGTGGTTCTTCGCCTTCTCGGGCTATGCCCGGCTGGCGACGCTGGGGGAGGAGGTTGTGGATCCGCAGCGCACCATTCCACGTGCCATCCCCATGGCCCTCGGCCTCACCCTGATCCTCTATCTCGCCGTGGCCGTCTCCGCGCTGCTGGCGGTGGATGCCGAGCTGCTCGGCCAGGCCCCGGCGCCGCTGGTGACAGCCGTGGCTGCCGGACGCTTCGCCGCCCTGAGTCCCATCGTTCGGATCGGCGCCGCGGTGGCGTCGCTGGGGGTGCTGCTGTCGCTGATCGTGGGCGTGAGCCGCACCACCTTCGCGATGGCGGCAAACCGTGATCTGCCCTCCTGGTTCGCCAGCGTGCATCCCCGCACCAGGGTGCCCCACCGGGCCGAGCTCGCCGTGGGCCTGATCGTGGCGGTGCTGGTGTCGCTCAGCGACCTGCGCTCGGCGATCGGCTTCAGCGCCTTCACGGTGCTCCTCTACTACGCCATCACCAATGCGGCCGCCCTGCGGCTGGGGCCCGCCGAGCGGCGCTGGCCCCGCGCCCTTGCCCTGACGGGACTGCTGGGCTGCGTTCTGCTGGCCTTCAGCCTGCCCCTTCCCGCTGTACTGGGAGGAGTGGTGGTGCTGCTCAGCGGTGCCGCCGTCCATGCCGTGGGCCAGCTGCGGCGGGCCTGAGTTCGGCGCCGCCCCTCAGCTGTGCAGCGGCGCCCAGGCCATGGTGGCGTTGAACTGCTCGCACCAGATCAGCACCGATCCCTGGCGGCTCAGATCGATCGAGGCCGGCACCACATAGGTCTGGGCTCCCGAGGCCGACTGCAGCGGCGCGATCACCGTGTATGTGCCCTCGCTGAGGGGATAGGCCGGCGGCCTGCTGCCCGCCAGAGGGGTGCTGGAGGGGCTCACGGCCACCTTCAGATCCGGCGCCGACTCGCTGGTGCGGAAATCCCCGCTGAACACCAGCAGGGTGCGGTTGCCGTCGCGGCGCACGCTCACGCTGCCGCTCACCGCCTTCTCCCCCTGGCGGAAGGCCTGGGGTTTCCCCGCCGCCGGGGCCTGGGGCTTGGCCGCCGTGGCCGCCTGGGCGGGAGCGGGAGTGCCTGCCCTCAGCAGGGCTGGGGTGCCGGCGAGGGCGGCCAGGCCCAGGGCCACGGAGCAGGCCAGGATGGTGGTGGTGGAACGCATGGTGGGGGAGTGAAGGGTTTGCGGCACGTCGGCCGATGTGAGCGCAGCGCCTGGTTCTGCCGCTGCCCGCACCGGGGTGGTGCACTGGAGATGTACCGATGAATCCGGTCTCCGGATTGCCGGGCCGCCCGCGGCTGCCGGCGGTGGCATTGCCGCTGGGGCTGTATGTGCTCCTGCGTGGTCTCGATGCCCCCGTGCTCAAGCAGCTGCAGGAGCTGGGCCTGCAGCACCAGGTGAACGGCGAGAACCCGATCAGCTTCTGCAACGTGTTCTTCTTCGCTCAGCTGGTGGTGGCCGTGGCCGCCCTGCTGGCGGGCCGGCGTCAGGTGGGTCCAGCCCTGGCCGCCCTCACCACGCCGCAGCGCTGGCTGCTGGCGGCCGACACGCTGCTGGGGCGCTTCCTCGCTCCGGTGGCCTACTTCATCGCCCTCCAGTCGCTCTCCGTGATCAGCCAGACCCTGCTGTTCGCCCTGGTGCTGCCCGTTTCGGCGCTGCTGGCCCGCGCCCTGCTGGCTGAGCCCCTGCCCCGGGCGTTCCTGCCCAGCCTGCTGCTGATCACCGCCGGCCTGCTGCTGCCCCAGCTGGCACCGGCGACGTCGAGCGGGCCCATGGACGATCCCTCCGGGCTGTTCTGGGCGCTGATGGCCGTGCTGGCCTTCAGCGCCGCGGCGCTCACCGGCCGGCGGATCGCGGCCGCCGGCACTCCGCCGGTGCTCAGCGTGGGCGTGGGTTCCCTGATGTCGGCCCTGGTGTTTGCGGTGCTGGCGGTGCTGCTCTACGGCCCGGGCCACTTCCTGCTGCTGCGGCTGTGGTGGGTGGTGGGCGTGATCCTGATCTATGCCCTGAGCCTGTCGCTGGGCAGCGAGCTGGCCCTGCGCCACGCCTACCGCCATGCCGGGGTGGCCACGGTGTCGCTCTGGGGCAGCCTCTCGATCGCCGTGGCGGTGCTCGCCGCCGCCCTGCTGCTCGGCGAGCCGCTCGATGCCGCCACCGTGGCCGGCGTGCTGCTGCTGCTGGCCGGCGTCCAGGCAGGCGCCGTGACCGGGCCGACGCCATGAAACCCGCCGCGGTGCCTCTGCTCACGGCCCTGGTGCTGGGCGGCGGCTGTGCCCGCGCCGATGCACCAGCCGGGGGACAAGCCTCGGCCCCCGCCGCCGTTCAGGCCATCGATCCCGCCCAGGTCGCTGAGGCTTCCGGATTTCGGCGCACCGTGCTGGTGCGGGGCCTGGAGCATCCCTGGGGCCTGGCCTGGCTGCCGGAGGGCGACCTGCTGATCAGCGAACGGCCGGGCCGCCTGCGGGTCGTGCGCGACGGTGTGCTGGATCCGGCGCCGATCGCCGGCGTGCCGGAGGTGCTGGCCGCCGGTCAGGGGGGGCTGCTGGATGTGAGCCTGCACCCGCGCTTCGCCGAGAACCGGCTCGTCTACCTCACCTATGCCGCCGGCACGCCGCAGGCCAACCACACCCGGCTGGCCCGCGCCCGCTTCGACGGCCGCGCCCTCAGCGGGCTGGAGGTGATCTACGCGGTGCCGCAGCGCAAGAGCGGCACGCAGCACTTCGGCTCGCGGCTGCTCTGGCTGCCGGACGAAACCCTGCTGCTGGCGATCGGCGACGGCGGCAACCCGCCCGTGCGGCTGGAGGGTGCGCTGATCCGCGAGCAGGCCCAGAACCGCGGCAGCGCCCTGGGCAAGATCCTGCGGCTCAACGCTCACGGCAGCCCGGCGGCCGGCAATCCCTTCCAGGGCGATCCCGGCGCCCTGCCGGAGCTGTGGAGCCTGGGTCACCGCAACATCCAGGGCCTGGCCTATGACCCGACGGCCGGCCGGGTGTGGGTGACGGAACACGGCGCCCGCGGCGGCGACGAGCTCAATCTGGTGAACGCCGGTGCGAATCACGGCTGGCCGCTGGTGACCCACAGCCGCGAGTACTTCGGCCCGCAGATCAGCGGCCGCCGCACGGCGCCGGGAATGGTGGATCCGCGCCGCGTCTGGACGCCGGCGATCGCCCCCTCCGGCCTGGCGGTGGCCAGCGGCCGGGTGCCCCAGTGGCGTGGTCAGCTGTTCGCCGGTGGGCTGGTGTCCGGCGATGTGCGCCGGCTGCGCGTCGATGCCGAGGGGCGCGTCGTGGGCGAGCAGGTGATCCCCATCGGCCAGCGCGTGCGCGATGTGCGCGAGGGCCCCGACGGGTTTCTCTACGTGCTCACCGACGGCGCCGGGGATGGTCAGGTGATCCGCCTGGAGCCGGGCTGAACGGAGCAATCAGCACACGTAGCACGGCAAGCCAGAGGCGGGCCCAGGCGAGCGGACATAGAGAAGCGAAAGCTCATTGGAATCAGCATGCCGGCTGGATCTGCGGGACATGTGCGAACGGAAGACGGCCACTCCAAGCTTCCTGCGCATGGGACAGCCCTCGAGGCACCGTTCAACGCCGGGCTGGACTGTGCCTCCACATCGGGTCGTTCTGCTGGGCATCGGCAGGCCCTGGAGTGTTGCTGATGAGACACACCATCGAGGACCGAAGTGCTGAATCGGTCGTGGCACCCTCAGCCGAGTGCACTCACCTCCAGCAGCCAGATGGCGATCTCCACGCTCTGATCGATGCGGGTGAGCGGTGGAGCGTGCGCCAGCCAGGTCCCGTCGGCGTTCTGGCCCTGGAGCAGGTGGCGCACGATCGCCTCGCTCAGCGCCCGTGGTGCGGCCTCGCCTGTGGCGGCGGCCAGTTCGGCGCAGCCCCAGGCCACCTTGTGGGCGAAGGGTTCTCCCTCCATCCGCGGTGCACAGGCTGCGGCGAAGGCGCCGTAGCGTCGGGCAGTGGCCACCGGCGCCGCCTCGCCGGTGGACTGATGCAATCGGCAGAGGAACGCGATCGGATAGCCGAGGAAGAACCAGGCCTGACCGGGCTCCCCGGCCTCCACGCAATGGAGCGGGGCGGCCTCGGGCGGGAACTCGGTCAGCAGCTGTTCCGAAGCGCTCATCCGCAGATACAGCCGGCTCGTGGGGGCAGGCTGCAGGTCGAGGAACTGCTGCAGAGCCAGGCCCGCTCCCCGGGCCCGCTCCAGGTCACCGAAGTACAGCGAGGCCAGGCAGAGATGGGCACAGGTGAGGAGGTCCAGCACGGCCTCCTGACCATCGCCGCGGGGCTGGAGGGTGAAGCCGGTCGGCGCCTCGCTCCAGAAGCGCTGCAGGAAGCCCCAGGCCGGCAGGCTCAGATCGAAGCGGCCGATCTTGTGGGCCGCCATCGCGATCCAGCCGCTCATATAGGCGGGATAGCCGGCCAGCACCGGATCGGCGGTGCGGAGGCCGGGCCGGCTGAGGAAGTCGCCGTCTGGCTGCTGGAAACGGGCCGCGATCCGGTCGAGCAGCTGCCGGGCCTCGCGGGGGCGGCCGGCCAGCTGCAGCAGATAGGGCGCCCTGAAGTTCCGCCTGCATGCCGTTCCGCTCTTGGGCCCACGATGTCTCCCTCCACCCTGCCAAGCCCTGCGGCATTCGCCCCCAGCTTGAGCAGGAGATGGATGGCGGCTCCAGCCCTCCATTCCGGCGTGCAGGCTCCTCAGGCCGACGATTGGGCTGTGGGCCTGTGGGTCTCAGGATCTTGCACTTTTGGATCAGCGCCGCCCGGGGATTGCGCTTATGAGCAGTGCCTCTGACCAGGTTTCCACCGTCCTGCCATGGATCGCCTCAAGCGTGAGCATCGACGTGCCCAGCTGGGTGCCGCTCTGGTGCTGGCCCTGGTGCAAGGGCTCTGCCTGGGCACCGCGCCCTCGCCCGCCAGCGCCGCGGAGGCCAGAGACCCACGCCAGCGGCCCAACGTGCTGCTGATCGTCGCCGACGACGCCTCCTTCGGGGATGTGCCCTGGGGCGGCGGCAATGCCGCCATGCCCAACCTGCAGAGCCTGGCCGCTGAGGGAGTGGCCTTCGGCAACTTCCACGCCGCGCCGGTGTGCTCACCCACCCGCGCCGCCATGCTCACCGGCAACGATCCGATCGATGTAGGCCTCGGCGCCTTCGACTACGCGATCTATCCCCCCAGCAAGGGAAGGCCCGGTTACGAAGGCTTCCTCACCCGCAACACGGTCACGGTGGCCGAACTGCTGCGCGACGCCGGCTACCGCTCGCTGATGGCGGGGAAATGGCACCTGGGCGGCCCCGGCCATGGTGGCTGGGGACCCTGGGACTGGGGCTTCGAGCGCTCCTACGGCATCCTCACCGGCGGTGCCAACCACTGGAACCGGCAGGTGTTCCTGCCCAGCCCGAAGAACCCCGAGCACCGGGAGCTGATGGCCCGGCGGATCGTTCCCGAGGAGCCCTACTTCGAGAACGGGCAGCCTGTGGAGCGGCCTCTGGGCCTCCATTCGGATGATCTGTTCAGCGGCAAGCTGCTGGGCTATCTGGAGGAAGGGCGCCGCAGCGGCAAGCCGTTCTTCGCCTATCTGGCCCTCACGACCCCTCACTCGCCCCTGCAGGTGTCGCCTCCGTCGATCAGCAGGTTCGTTCCCTATTTCCTCAAGCACGGCTATCAGGGCCTCAAACGCCTGCGCTACGAAGCCCAGAAGCGCTCCGGCCTGATCGCGGCCAATGCCCCTTCCCCCGATCAGAGCGACAACTGGCTGCTGCAGCGCTGGGATGCGCTCACTGAGGGGGAGAAACGGAGCGAGGCCCGTGCCATGGCTGTCTACACGGCCATGCTCGAGCAGCAGGACGACACCATCGGGCGGGTGCTGAGCTACCTGCGCGAGACAGGTCAGCTCGACGACACCCTGGTGATCTACCTCTCGGACAACGGCCCCGAGGGCATGGACGACGAGGGCGCCGCCGCCAATCCGGCCCTGGTGAAGTGGGTGAAGGAAAACTTCAGTCAGAAGCCCGCTGACATCGGCCAGGGCAACACGTTCATCGAGATGGGGGTGAACTGGGCCAACGCCTCCAATGGTGTTCTGCAGTGGTGGAAGTGGTATCTGGCGGAAGGTGGCGTGCGCACGCCGCTGGTGATCAGGCCGCCGGCCGGCTCACCCGTGGCCGGCAGGGGCGGCATCCGCTAAGCCTATGCCCATGCCAAGGACGTGCCGCTCACGATCCTCGACTACGCCGGGGTGCGCGCACCCACCCGCCGTTATCGGGATCGAGCCATCGTTTCGCCCACAGGGTTGTCGATGCGGCCCTATCTGGAAGGGCGTGCCCCGCTGGTGCGCAGCGAGCAGCAGTGGGTGGTGAGCGACATCTTCGGCAACAGCTCGATCGTGGCGGGTCGCCGGAAGGCCTCGCGCCAGAGCCGCGCCATGTTCGGCGATGGGGAGTGGCGCCTCTTCGACAACCAGGCCGACCCCGGCGAAACGCGGCCGCTCAATGCCGCCCGGCCCCAGCGCCTGCAGGAGCTGATCGAGATCTACGAGCGTTACGCCCAGGACAGGGGGATCGTGCCCGTGGCCGACAACTGGAGTCCCTGGCAGGGATTCCTCGAGGAGCTGCCCAGGCCCGCCGAAGCGCCGCTGCCAGCGGCTGCCGTTCCAGCCAACCGCTGATCCGCCATGACACCCAGCTCACGCCTGCGGCGGCCTACGCCGCTCGATCGCGCCATCGCCTCCGCCCTGCTGCTGATCACCCCGGAATACCGCAGCGTGCGGCAGCAGCAGCGCCGCAACGGACGCTCCGGCACACCCACCCTGGCGGCTCCACCGGCGATGCCGTTCGAGCGGATCACGGTGCTGGGGGAAACGATCCGCATCGCCCGCCAGCCGCGCCCCGGTATCCCCACGGTGTTGCTGCTCTGCCCGCTGCCGCAGAGCATCCTGGCCTTCGCGCCGATCTGGCCGGCCCTTGCGGAGCGGTTCAATCTGGTGGCGGTCGGCCTGCCCGGCTTCGGCCGCAGCAGCGGCGGCCTCGAATGGATGAGCTTTGCTGCCCAGGGCCGTTTTCTGGCGGCCTGCATCGAGCAGCTGGGGTTGCAGCAACCGCACATCGTGGCGCCGGACGTTGGCATGGCCGCCGCCGTGGCCTGCGTGGGCGCCAACCCGGGCATCGCCGCCAGCCTGGTGATCGGCGACGGCCCGGCGATCGCGCCCTCCAGCAACGGCAGCCTGATCAACAAGATGGTGAATTCCGGCTTCTGGCGCTTCATGGTGACCCTGGCCGATGCGGGCACCTTCGTGGAGGCCGCCAACCGCTCTGCCGCTGGTTCCGCGACTATCCCGCCAGTCTGGCCAGCACCGATCCGGCGCTGGCACGGCTGGACCTGCCCGTGCAGCTCTTCTGGGGCCGTCATGACGCCCTGCTGGATGTGGAGAACGCCAGCCGGCTCAAGCAGCGCCTGCCCCGCGCCCAGTTGCAGATCCTCAACAATGCCGGGCACTACAGCTACCAGGATGCCGCCGAGGCCTTCAGCGCCCTGGTGATCCGCTGGGTGGACAGGGAACACCACAAGCTATGAGGCGCATCGTCATGAACTACAACCTCAATTTCGGCACCTCGGTGCTGCTCAATCTTCCTGTTGAGAAGTTCGATCTGGCCGACTGGATCGTGAATTTTTCCTGTGAGCAGTTCGTGGCCTGCACGCCCGCCTCCCGCTCCCACCGATATTCCGGCCTCTATCGCGACTCTGACGGCGACATCGTGATCCGCAACGACGAATACTGCGGTGGCTTCATGATGACCCAGTTCTACCGTCCCAGGGTGATGGAGGCCCATCACGTGCGGATGAAGAGCCGCACAAAGGCGCGCTTCCTGCAGGTATGGCCGATGATCTTTCCGCTCTACTGGGATCTGAAGGTGGAAGCCGCCGGGCCGGATCGCACCCTGTTCCACTGCCGCATTGGAGCACGCTTGCCCTTCATCTATTTCTTGGCCAGCAAACTGATCCGCACCCTGTTCTGGTCGCAGCAGCATGCCGATGAGGAAACGCCGCTCTTCGCTCACTACGCCGCCCGCTGGGCCACCCGCAACGACGTCGACCGGCCGGAGCGCTTCTGGCTGTAGGAGAGCGTCTGGGACGGCGTTTCACCGAAATGCTGGCGGTAGACGCGGCTGAATTGGCTGCCGCTGGCGAACCCGAAGCGCTGGCCGATCACGGTCACCGTGGTGGTGTCTGGCTCGGCGGTGGCCAGGGCATGGCGGGCAGCCTGCAGGCTCTGCAGCCGCAGGAACCGCATCGGCGCCATGCCGAACACCTCGTTAATGGCATACACGAGCGTGCGTCGGGAGGTGGGCACGGCGCTGTAGAGGTCGCGCAGGGTGAGGGGATCGGCCAGCCGCTCCTCCATCAGCTGCCGGCTGAGCTGCGTGATCAGCAGGCGCTCGCCGCGGCTGGCGGCCAGGCCGTGGTGGCAGTGGGGCGTCTCGATCGCGGCGATCAGCAGCGGCAGCAGGTCGTGGTGCATCAGCTGGGAGGTGGCAGTGCCGCCTGCGGGATCCCCGGCTGAGCCCTGCGGCTGCTGAAAGGCCCGCTGCAGCAGGCGGCGCAGATCACCGCCGCAGGCCGGATGCAGGCGGAAGGCATTGCAGGGCAGCCGATCCGGATCCAGATCCCGCCGCCCCATCAGAGCCGCCGTCTGCCAGAACAGCCGCTCCTCCACCAGCACCGCCGCGAAGCGGTGCGCGGCTGGAGCCTGGAAGTGGATCTCCCGCTGTGGGTCGAAGCCCACCAGGGTTTCGGCATCCAGGGCGCGACCATGCACCCGCGGTCGCTCCGCCGCCGGACGCAGGGTGATGTTGCAGAACACGCGTCCCGGCGGTTTCGGACCGCAGATGAAGGTGCGCCGGCTGAACTGCAGCCGCAGCAGGCTCACGCTCCCCGCCTCCACCAGTTCCAGCCGGCTGGGGTTGGGGCCCGCCTCCAGCTGCAGCATGCGGCTGCGGAAGCCCAGCAGCTGTGCCGCCTCCTCGAGGAAGCCGATGTCGTTGTGCTCGAGCCGCAACCGCCGCACGCCCGGGCGGAGCGCCTGCCCACCGATCGCCTCCTGTCCGTTCATCCTTCAGCCCAACCCGGCTTCAGCTCCGGCACGAATCCGGCTACACCGATCCCCCGAAGCGGGAATCATCGATCGGGGTTCAGCGCTGGCCGAGCAACTCTTCCCAGCTGATCGGCTGTGCCGGACTGGCTGGCTGTGCCCGCCTGTTCGGCTGTGCCGACCTGATCCGCCGGCTGTCGCCGGACGGGGGCTGATGGGAACGGGCGCGCTTAGGCGCGGTCTGGGTCTTCATCCGGTTTCTCCTGTTGCGGTATCGCGATCGCGCTGAATCGAGTGGATCCTGAGGTGGATCTTCAGGCTCTCCTGGCTCACGAGCGCCGCAAGGGCCGACTCGTTGCACCGTTCCACCATGACACACATCGATCGATCGTCCGGTTCGGTCGTCCCCTCACCGTGAGCCACCGGTGTGTGACGGCCAGCGCCAGACACCCCGCTCCAGGCTGGTCTGCCCCCGCACCAGCGTGGCCCCCGGCTCCCGCTGCAGCGGCACGTGGCGGCAGTGCTCCGCAGCGGCCAGCGCGCCGATCAGCTCCGGGGCGTGGGCGATCACCCACACCTGCGTGCGCTGCGCTGCTGCTTCGATCAGCCGCGCCAGCGGGGCCAGCAGATCGGGGTGAAGGCTGCCCTCCGGTTCGTTCAGCACCAGCAGGGGGGGCAGGCGCGGGCCGAACAGCGCCACTGTGAGCAGCATGTAGCGCAGCGTGCCGTCCGATAGTTCCGAGGCGTCCAGCGGCCGCAGCAGACCGGGCTGATGGACGCGCAGCCGGAACAGTCCCGCCTCCGTGCTCACGCTCAGATGGCAGCCCGGGAAGGCATCGGCGATCGCCTGCTGCAGGCCGCTGCCGTCGCCGTTCTCCAGGATCGTCTGCACCGCCGCCGGCAGGTCGCCGCCGTCTCCGGCGAGAGCAAAGCAGCGCGTGCCCACCCGCGGCTGCCGCGCCGGGGCGC
>JBFLKL010000270.1:0-3164 GCA_040883175.1 Synechococcaceae cyanobacterium
ACCCCGGCCCGTGCGGCGGCCCGGTGCCACTGAGGGAAGCTGGCGGCGGTGGGCACCGCCAGCACCAGCCACCCCCCGGGGGCGAGCCACTCGCACCAGTTCTCCAGCCGGGGCCCCGGCTGGCTCAGCCATTGCAGGGCGAAGCTCGAGCACAACAGGGCGGCACCGCTGAGCTCGGCTGGCAGCCCCTGCTCCAGATCCCACTGCCGCCCGCCCCAGCGCCGGGCACCCGGGTTGCGTGCCAGCAGCTGCGGACAGAGGTCGAGCTGCAGCAGACCACGAGCATCCAGCCAGCCGCAGCGTCGCCCGGCTTGAGCCTGCTCGGACAGGGTTTGTGCCAGCAGCCCGGTGCCGGCCCCAAGATCGGCGGCCGGCCCCGCCGGCAGGGGCAGGTCACGGCAGCCGTGGGCCAGGCGCCAGGCGATGGCGCGCTGCAGCACGGCGTGGCGCTCGTAGGCGTGCGCCCGGGCGGCGAAGCCGGCCCGCACCCGCCCGCTCAGAGGGTGTCGATCCACGCCATCAGGTCGCGCACGACAGGGGTGCCCAGCAGGCAGTGCCCCGCCCCGGGGTAGTGGATCACGGCGGCGGTCGGGCGTTCCCTCCGCAGCTGCTCCCGGGCTGCCGGAACGACGATGCGATCGGCGCCAGCCTCGACGATCAGGCAGGGGATGGTGGCGGGCAGGGCCGACGGCAGGGCCCCGGTGCCGGCCAGCAGCTCCAGATCCTCCTGCAGCCGTTGCCGCCCCTCGGGCCGCAGAGGTTCATCCACCACCGTCACCGGCAGCTGACTCACGGGCTGGGGCGCGGCCGCTTCGGCGAGAAAGGCCCACAGCATCCCTTCGGGTTCCGCCCCGTTGAGGGCCTCGGCCATGCCGGCCAGAGCGGCCGTGAGACGTCGTTTCCCCCGTTCCGGCGGCACGAAGCGCCCGAAGCTGGCCAGCAGCACCACGGCGTCGGCCGCCGCCAGCACTTCTGGAGGCAACAGATGGGGGCCGAGGGAATGGGCCAGCAGCACCCGGCGGCCGGCCTCGGGCTGCCAGAGGGCCGCCTGCGGGGGACAGGGGCCATAGCCCCGATCCGGGGCCTGCCACAGCCATCCACGGCTGCGGGCAGCGACCGCGAACGGCTCCCAGCCGCGGCTGTCGCCGGCCCAGCCGTGCATGGCGAGCAGCGCGGTGGTCATGGGCTGGCACCGGCGGGATCCACACGATTCAAAGGGCTACGGGAGAACCGAGTGCGCTCAAGAGCCGCTCCAGCGTGCCGTCCGGCAGGTCGGCGCGCAGCACCAGCCGCAGCCGGGCGCTGCTCTCGGGCACGGTGGGCGGCCGGATCGCCACCGCCAGCAGGCCCGCCGCCTCCAGTCGTCGCTGCAGCTCCAGGGCCCGCTCGTCGCTGCCCACCAGCAGCGGCAGGACCGGCCCCTCGCCGGGAGGCCGGGGCCAGCCGGCGGCCGCGAGGGCATCCCGCCAGCGCTGTGCCCTGGCCAGCAGATCCGGCAGCGCAGGGTCGCCTCCGGCCTGCGCATCGCGGCGCTGGATCAGCCGCAGGGCCGCGAGGGCCCCGGCGGCCAGGGGCGGCGCCAGAGCTGTGGTGTAGCGGAAGGCGCCGCTGCTCTGCAACAGCCACTCCATCACCAGAGCGCTGCCGGCCAGGAACGCCCCGCCGCTGCCGAAGGCCTTGCCGAAGGTGCCACTGATCAGGGCGATTGAAGCGATGCCGTGCCCCAGTCCCCTGCCGCCGGGCCCCAGCACCCCCAGGGCGTGGGCCTCATCCAGCAGCAATGCCGCCCCGTACTGTTCACACAGCGCGGCCAGGCTGGGCAGGTTGGGACTGGTGCCCTGCATCGAGAACAGGCTCTCGCTGAGCACCAGCAGGCGCTGCCCGGGCCTGGCGCGCCGCGCCTCGCTCAGCCGACGCTCGAGCATGGCCAGATCGTTGTGGGCGAAGCGGCGCAGCCGGGCCCCGCTGGCCGCTACGCCGGTGAGGAGGGAGTGGTGGATCAGCCGGTCGGCCAGCACCAGGCTGTGACGATCGGCCAGGGCCTGCACGGCCGCCAGGTTCGCCTGGAAGCCGCTGGGGAACAGCAGAGCCCGATCGCGGCCCAGCCAGACCGCCAGCTCCGTCTCGAGCTCGGCATGAACCGGCCGGCTGCCGCACACCAGCCGCGAGGCGCCGGCCCCTGCCCCCTGCCTGGTGACGGCGGCCTGAACTGCTGCCAGAACGGCCGGATGGCGGCTGAGGCCGAGGTAGTCGTTGCTGGCCAGGTCGAGGACAAATCCCGGCCCCCCGTCGCCGGCCGGCATCTCCAGCCGGGCACCGGCAGCGGGCAGCAGGCTGCGGATGTGGCGGCGGCGTGGAGGTGGGATGGCTTCCAGCGCCCGAAGCAGTGGCGCATGCCAGTGGGTGCCCGGAGTGTTCGCTGCGGTCGGGATGTGAGGGGTGAAGCCGTCCCTGGCGGCGTTGGCGTGAGGCTCCAGCTCAGCTCCTCTGATCGTCTGTCAAGGGTAGGTTTCTGCCCTGGGGTTGCCCGACCCCGGGTCTGTGATCTTCTGCAGCAGCTGGCGACCTTGTTGGGGGCCGCCGGCGGGCCTTAGAAGCTGCCATGGGGCAACTCAGGACTCAGGACGGGCGCTCCGGGATGCGGGGGGGCGGAACGTTGAGGGCTGTGAACTGGGGAATGAGGCGGCCCTGGTGAGGCTGCGGGGGCTTCTGGTGTGTCCAGCCGTTCACCCCCGCCGCCCGTTCACCCCCGCCGGTCACATGGTGCTGACGATCTGCGCGAGCACAGCATCGACTTGACCCGGTGTTGGGACCGCATTGCCAAACAGGCCAAGCCACTGCCTGGCAATGAAGGCATCCTGGGCGCCTGAGTATCCGAGTATTTCCTGGGGCGTATCTATGGCATCGTAGAAAAGGGTTGCGGATTCAAATTTGTTCGTCAAGTAAATGAGGTCTTCGCCGGCGGCGCCGAGGGCTACCTCGATCGCAAGCTGGGGCAGGGTTATCTCGTTGTTTTCGAGTTTGTCGACCCAGTAGTTGATGCCAGTGATGGGATCGATTTCCGCCTTCCTCCCAAAGGAGAAGTTGTAGACAATATCAACGCTTTCCGCTGCTGTCTTTCCTGCGTAAATCTGCTGAGATTCTGATGACTGTGCAAAACCGGC
>JBFLKL010000271.1:0-10660 GCA_040883175.1 Synechococcaceae cyanobacterium
CCCTCGACCCGCAGCGCCTGGTGTGGGCCGTGCCGCTCACCTGGGATCAGGAACGGTGGTGCAGCAGCCCCTGGCCGCTGCCCCGCCAGCAGCGTCAGCTGACGCTGGCCCCGGGCCCGGCGGGGCTGCGCCTGCCGCTGGAACACTTTCCGGTCACGCTTCCCTGCCAGCTGCTGACGCTGGAGATCGATGCCGACCGCTGGGGCCTGTTCCTGCCGCCCCTGGAACGCCGGCCCACCGAGCTGCTGCTGCGGGCCATCAGCGACCTGGCCCGTCACCCGGGCGCTGATGGCCCCCTGGCGCCGCCGGAGTTCAGCGGGCTGCTGCCGGTGGATGCGGCTGATGGCTGGCAGGTGCTGGGGCTGGCCGCGGATCCGGGGGTGCTGGAGATCAACCTGCCGGTGTGCGCAGGCTGGAGTGACTACCGCCACTGGATGCGGCTGCTGGATGCTGCGGCAGCGGAGGTGGGGCTGCGCAGCTGGAAGGCCGGCAGCGGCGGCGGCCAGGAGGGCACCGGCGGCGGCAACCACCTGCTCTGGGGCGGCCCCAGCCTGGAGCGCCATCCCTTCTTCAGCCGACCGGCCTGGCTGGTGGGCGTGCTGCGCTACTTCCAGCACCACCCAAGCCTCGGCTACCTGTTCTGCGGATCCGGCGTGGGACCGTCCTCCCAGGCGCCCCGGCCGGATGAGGCCCTGGGCAGCCTGTTCGACCTGGAGCTGGCCTACCGCTTCCTGGAACAGCTGGGCGCCGGCGATCAGCGCCAGTTGATCGGCGAGACCCTGCGCCACCTGCACGCCGACCGCTCCGGCAACAACCACCGCTGTGAGATCAGCCTCGACAAGTTCTGGAATCCGGGCACGCCGGCCGGGTGTCTGGGGCTGATCGAGTTCCGGGCGCTGGAAACCCTGCCCGATCCCGACTGGACCGCCGCCATCGCCCTGCTCTGGTCGTCGCTGGCGGCGATGCTGCTCAGCCCGGAGCGGCGACCGGCGCGGCTGCGGCCCTGGGGAGCGGCCCTGCACGACCGCCTGCTGCTGCCGGGCCCCCTCTGGCACGACCTGGAGCTGGTGCTGGCCGATCTGGCCGACGCCGGACTGCCCCTGGCGGCGGAGCCCTTCCGGGCGATCTGGCGCTGGCGCTTCCCGGCGCTGCTGGAGTGGCAGGGGGAGGATCCCGGGGAGCGACTGAGCCTGCTGCCGGCCCTGGAGCCCTGGCCGCTGATCTGCGACACCCCGCGCGAGGGGGGCTTCACCAGCCGCTTCGTGGACGCATCGCTGGGGCGTTTCGAGCTGCAGACCAGCGCGGTGTTCCGGCGGCGCTTCCAGCTGCTGCTCAACGGCCGCCCCCTGCCCCTCGGCGAGACCCCCCTGGCGGTGCGCTACCGGCAGCACCGGCTCTACCCCTGCCTGCATCCGGGCATCGAGCCGCAGCTGCCGCTGCTGTTGCAACTGGTCGACCCGGAACGCTGCGGGGGGGACGGACCCGGCCCGGCCCTGGCCCAGTGGCGGCTGGAGAGCGTGGAATCGGGATGGCAGGCCGAGGCACCCAGCCCGATCAGACAGCCGCTCCCGGCACCCTGGCGGCCCCTCGAGGCCGGGCTGTGCACGCTGGATCTGCGGCTGGACGAGGGGCAGAGCCCCTGATCCGCCAGCCGGGTCCGCGAACCTGATCGCAACGTTTTTGCTGCGCTGGGGCACCCCGATGGGAGATGCACCTCCACCCTGAGGGCATCAACGGCGGCGGAGCAGGCCTCGATGGGCAGATCAGTGGAGACGGTGCAGGACCCACCGGTGCTGCGGGAGAACGGCCAGCGGGAGGTGTTCTGTGGCCTCACCTCGATCGTGTGGCTGCACCGACGCATGCCGGACGCCTTCTTCCTGGTGGTGGGCTCGCGCACCTGCGCCCACCTGATCCAGAGCGCCGCCGGGGTGATGATCTTCGCCGAGCCACGCTTCGGCACGGCGATCCTGGGCGAGCGCGACCTGGCCGGCCTGGCCGACGCCAACGAGGAACTCGATCGGCTGGTGGCCCGGCTGCTGGAGCGGCGCCCCGAGATCCGCACCCTGTTCCTGGTGGGCAGCTGCCCCAGTGAGGTGATCAAGCTGGATCTGGCCAAGGCCGCCGAGCGCCTGCAGCGGCAGCACCTCGGCCGGGTGCGGGTGCTCAGCTACTCCGGCAGCGGCATCGAAACCACCTTCACCCAGGGGGAGGACGGCGCCCTGCTGGCGATGGTGCCGCTGCTGCCGCCCGCTTCCGACCCGGTGGAGGCCGATCAGCTGCTGCTGGTGGGCACTCTCGCGGATGGGGTGGAGGAGCGGCTGATCGGCCTGTTCGAGCGGCTGGGCATCCCGCGGGTGCGCAGCCTGCCGCCCCGGCGCTCCACCGAGCTGCCGCCTGTGGGGCCCGGCACCCGGGTGCTGCTGGCCCAGCCCTTCCTGAGCGACACCGCCCGGGCCCTGGTGAACCGGGGAGCCGAGCTGATCGCCGCCCCCTATCCGTTCGGCGTGGAGGGCAGCCGCACCTGGATGGCGGCGGCGGCACGGGCCTTCGGCATACCCCCGGCCCGGATCGCCGAGGTGCTGGATCCGCTGGTGGAACGGGGCCGACAGGCGGTCGCACCCCACCGGGAGGTGCTGGCCGGCAAACGGCTGTTCCTGCTGCCCGATTCCCAGCTGGAGATCCCCCTGGCCCGCTTCCTGGCCCGCGAGTGCGGCATGGAGCTGGTGGAGGTGGGCACCCCCTATCTCGATCGCCGGCTGATGGCCGAGGAGCTGGCACTGCTGCCGGCCGGAACATCGCTGAGCGAAGGCCAGCACCTGGAGCGCCAGCTGGAGCGGCTGCGGGCCGCCCGCCCTGACCTGGTGGTGTGCGGCCTGGGCCTGGCCAATCCCCTGGAGGCCGAGGGCATCGCCACCAAGTGGTCGATCGAGCTGGTATTCAGCCCCATCCACGGCTGCGACCAGGCCGGCGATCTGGCCGAACTGTTCGCCCGCCCCCTGCGCCGCCGCGCCGCCCTCTCGTTCGCCTGACCACCCCCATGGATCTCACCCTCTGGACCTACGAAGGCCCGCCCCACGTGGGCGCGCTGCGCATCGCCGCCTCGATGGAGGGAGTGCACTACGTGCTCCATGCGCCCCAGGGCGACACCTACGCCGACCTGCTGTTCACGATGATCGAGCGGCGCGATCGCCGGCCGCCGGTCACCTACACCACCTTCCAGGCCCGCGACCTGGGCGGCGACACCGCCGATCTGGTGAAGCGGACGATCGCCGAGGCGGTGGAGCGCTTCGCGCCCGAGGCCCTGCTGGTGGGTGAGAGCTGCACCGCCGAGCTGATCCAGGACCAGCCCGGCTCCCTGGCCGGCGGCATGGACCTGGGCGGGGTGCCGGTGGTGAGCCTGGAGCTGCCGGCCTATTCCAAGAAGGAGAACTGGGGGGCCGCCGAGACCCTCTACCAGCTGGTGCGCGGGCTGCTGAAGGGCCAGCTGCCACCACCGGGCACCCCCAAGCCGGATCCCGGCCGCTGGCGCGCCGAGGGCCGCCGGCCGCGGGTGAACCTGCTGGGACCGTCCCTGCTGGGCTTCCGCGGCCGCGACGACGTGCGCGAGATCACCGCACTGCTCGATCAGCACGGTATCGATGTGGCCGTGGTGGCGCCCCTGGGGGCACGGCCGGCCGATCTGCAGCGCCTGCCGGCGGCCGACGCCAATCTCTGCCTGGTCCCGGAGGTGGCCGGGCCGGTGTGCAGCTGGCTGGAACGCAGCTTCGGCATGCCGGTGGTGAAGACGGTGCCGATCGGCGTCGGTGCCACCGCCGCCTTCCTGCGTGAACTGCATTCGGTGCTGACCATGGAGCTGCCCGCCGAGCTGGTGCCGGGGCCCGATGGGGACTGCCAGGCGGAGCGGCGGTCGCGCCTGCCCTGGTATTCCCGCTCCGTGGACTCCACCTACCTCACCGGCAAGCGGGTGTTCATCTTCGGCGATGCCAGCCATGCCATCGCCGCCGCCCGGATCGCCAGCCGGGAACTGGGCTTCGTGGTGGTGGGCCTGGGCAGCTACAGCCGCGAGCAGGCACGGGAGGTGCGTGCCGCGGCGGCCGAGCTGGGGCTGGAGGCGCTGATCAGCGACGACTACCTGGCGGTGGAGCAGGCCATGGCGGAAGCGGCACCGGAGCTGGTGCTGGGCACCCAGATGGAGCGCCACAGCGCCAAGCGGCTGGGCATCCCCTGCGCGGTGATCAGCGCCCCCCTGCACGTGCAGGACGTGCCCGCCCGCTACAGCCCCCAGATGGGCTGGGAGGGGGCGAACGTGATCTTCGATGCCTGGGTGCACCCGCTGATGATGGGGCTCGAGGAACACCTGATCGGCATGTTCCGCCACGACTTCGAATTCGTGGAGGGCCACCGCAGCCACCTGGCCGAAGCCGCTCCGCCAGCACCCCTTGCCGCGGATCCGGCGGTCATCCCCGGCAACGGGGAACTGCGCTGGACCGCCGACGGCGAGGCCGAACTCTCCCGGATTCCCTTCTTCGTGCGCGGCAAGGTCAGGCGCAACACCGAGGCCTTTGCACGGGAGCGGGGCCTGCTGGCGATCGACGGCGAAACGCTCTACGAAGCCAAGGCCCATTTCAGCCGCTGAGATCAGCCGCAGGGCGGCCTGGCCCCCAGCCACGGCAGCAGCGGCACACCGTTGCGGTGATCCCCCTCGGAGCCGGGAGCCGTCGTGGAATCGCTTGCCCTTGGCGACACCAGGGCCTGACGGACCACCGCACTGATCACGGCCCCGAGGCTGGTGCGTCCCTGGCGGGCCAGCACCCGGGCCGCCGACAGCACGTCGTCATCGAGCTGGAGCGTGGTGCGCATCTGATGAGTCAGCATCACGCATCAGTTCAGTGGCGGCTTCGAGCTGGCCCTTCAGCATTCCCTCGCCGGCTGTTGTCATCAAAACCAGCCGCGACGCCATTCAGCGCGAACCGCGATCACGAACCAGAGCCCAGCCGCTGAGCTTCAACTGAGTGATTGTACTCAGCCATGTGTGGGGGTTTGACCATCTCAACCGCGGCGTTGTTTCGGATTGCACCACCCACTCTGCAAGCGGTGATGGCGAGGACTTGGATGGAGGCACGCAGCCGGGGTCCGTTTCTGGATTGTCGGCTGATTCAGGACTGTCAGCAACCATGACCACCACGCTTTCCCCAGCAGCGGTTTCCTCTCCGACAAGCCGGCGGCCAGCCGCTGGCAGTCAGGGCAGTCAGGACGGTGAAGGCAGCGTGCAGGTGCACCAGGATCCCTCGCTTCACATCGAGGAAGGGGCCCTGGTGATCGCCGTCTACGGCAAGGGCGGCATCGGCAAATCCACCACCTCCTCCAACCTCTCGGCCGCCTTCTCCAAACTCGGCAAGCGGGTGCTTCAGATCGGCTGTGATCCCAAGCACGACTCCACCTTCACGCTCACCAAGCAGATGGTGCCCACGGTGATCGACATCCTCGAAACCGTGGATTTCCACACCGAGGAACTGCGGCCGGAGGACTTTGTGTTCGAGGGCTACAACGGCGTGATGTGCGTGGAATCCGGTGGCCCGCCGGCTGGCACCGGCTGCGGCGGCTACGTCACCGGCCAGACCGTGAAGCTGCTCAAGGAGCACCACCTGCTCGAGGACACCGACGTTGTGATCTTCGATGTGCTGGGGGATGTGGTGTGCGGCGGCTTCGCAGCTCCGCTGCAGCACGCGCACTACTGCCTGATCGTGACGGCGAACGACTTCGACTCGATCTTCGCGATGAATCGCATCATCGCCGCGATCTCGGCCAAGGCGAAGAACTACAAGGTGCGCCTTGGCGGCGTGGTGGCCAACCGCTCCGACGACACCGATCAGATCGACCGCTTCAACGCGCGGGTGGGCATGAAGACCATGGCCCACTTCCCCGCCCTGGATGCCATCCGTCGCTCGCGGCTGAAGAAATGCACCATCTTCGAGATGGAACCCAGCCCCGAGGTGGAGGCGGTGCAGAACGAATACCTGCGGCTGGCCGCGGCCATGCTGGAGAGCGTCGAGCCCCTGGAGGCCGAGCCGCTGAAGGACCGGGAGATCTTCGACCTGCTGGGCTTCGACTGAAACGCCGCCCGGTCCTCACCGGACATCAGGGGGCCGTTCCCAGATCCACGCAGCCCTGACGCTGGAAGGCATCCACCTTCTCGCCCAGCCGATCGGCTGCCTGGGCCACCTGGTCCACCACCTGTCCGTAGGTGGCGGCGTAGCGGGCATAGGCGTCGGGGTCGGCGTTGCGGAGGGTCTCGGCCTGGGAGGGATTCAGGCGCATGGTGCGCATCTCTTCGAGACGCACGTCGAATTCATCGGTCTTCAACGCCCTGATCTCAGCGCGCAGCTCCCGGCAGGCCGCCACGGCCCGCTGCCGGTGCTGATGGCGCAGCTGCCAGGCGAGCGCGAACACCCCCACGAACCCAAGGAGCACGGCGATCAGGGAGAGCTTGGTGCGCAGGGTGAGCGGCGGCATGGCGATGGATGGGTGCAGGTTCAGATCCAGATTCAGATCTCCGCGGCCGCCCGCTCCACCAAGCGACGCGCCACGGCCTGGGTACCGGTGTGGCGATAGGTGTCGGTGAACACGTCGAGGAAGATGGCCAGCTGCTCGAAGTGGCCCTGCCAGGGGCCGAGGGTGGTCTCCAGAGCCTGCACGGCCTTCTGGCCGGTGAGCCCGAGGCCGCTCACGAAGCCGCCCGCCCAGCCCAGCCAGGTGTCCACACCGCGGCGGATGAAGTTCAGGTGGGCAGCCTCGCCGCGACCCGGGATCAGCGACGCCATGCCGGCGTAGGCGGGCAGCTGCCGCAGATCCTTCTGTCCCACTCGACCGAGCAGGGCGTCGAGCTGCTCCAGGGCCCGGTCGCCCAGGGGCAGCAGGGCGTCGAAGCACACCAGCGCGGCCATCCGCACCCGGGCCTCGCTGCCGTACTCCGCCAGGGCGGCGGCGAAGTCGCCGAAGCTGTCCCCCGGCAGGCCGTTCACCTGGGTGAAGGCCAGGAGCTCGGCGGCCACCTTCAGGCCCAGATCGGCGGCCTGCAGGGTGTCGCTGGTGGGCGTGAGATCGGCCACCCGGCGCAGCAGCGGCACGGCGCCGCCCACGTTGGCCAGCAGGCGCAGGCCGCCGCTGGCCCGCTGGGAGCGGTTCACGGCCTCGTAGAGGCTCAGCGCCCGCCCGAAGCCCTCATGGCGGGCCCGGCTGAGCGCGTCGGCCCGGGCCCGCACCCGGGCGATCAGGGCCGGATCGTCGCTGCCCATCACCTCGGCGATCAGGGCGTCGGCGGAGGTGGTGTTCCGCCACTCCCCGGGCACCACGGTGCTGATGCCCCTGAGGGCCAGCACGGTGAGGTTGCGGCGGGGCAGGCGCTCGAGACGCTCGAGAACGGTGGCGCTCATGCGGCCTCCCTGGCCGGCAGGGCCGGCGCCTGCAGCGCCGCCAGCCCCGGCAGGTCGAAGGCGCCCAGCAGCTCATGGCGCTGGCCCACGTCCAGCCCCGTGCCCTGGCCGATCACCTTCACCTGAAAGCGGTCGGCCACGAGCAGGGCACTGGCCTGGGGGCCCTGCTCCACCAGCGGCCACCCCTGGAGACGCTCGGAGCTGGCGCCGAACTTCTCGCGGGCCTCCGGGGCGGTGGCGGTGTCGGCGATGGCCAGCAGGGCCAGGGTGGCGTCGCCCTGCTTGAGGCGGGCCTGGCTGAAGCCCCGCTTCTCCTGGGTGAACACCAGTTGCTCGCCAGGGCCGGCCGACGGGAACAGACGGTTGAAGGCGGTGCCGTTCACCACCTGTGCGGTTGGCACATCGCCCACGCTCCCCCCCGGCAGCCACTCCCCGATCGGCAGCAGCACCAGGCCGGCGAGCAGCACCGTCCCCGCCAGCAGGAGGCCCAGCCCCCAGCGAACGATCCGCCCCATGGCAGCAGCGTGATTGGCTGCTCCTGAATAGCCCGGTCCGGAACCATGGGCCGCGGATCGTTGCAGATCTGCTTGGATTCCTCCAGGCCGGGAGGGGAGCTGTTGGGCGAGGGCTCCGTGCTGATCGAGGGCCTGCGCCGCCCCGAGGCCTACGACCATCCGGTGGACACCATCACGGTGCTGGAGACGCACATCTCCTGGGTGCTGCTCACCGGCCCGGTGGCCTACAAGATCCGCAAGGCCGTGGATCTGGGCTTCCTGGATTTCACCACCCTCGAGCGCCGGCTGCACGACTGCCGCGAGGAGCTGCGCCTCAACCGGCGCCTGGTGCGGGATCTCTACCTGGGCCTGGCGGCCGTGGTGCTCACCGAGCGGGGACCCCGGCTGCAGGCGCTGGCCGAGGAAGCCACGGATGCGGCGATCCTTGGCGCCGGTCCGGCGCCGGTGGAGGTGGCGGTGCGCATGCGCCAGTTCCCCCAGGAGGCACTGCTGCCGGCCGCCCTGGCCCGGGGAGAGGTGGGCGGGGAGCACGTCGACGACCTGGCGGAAACCCTGGCCCGCTTCCACGCCGCCGCCGCCATCGCCCCCGCCGACGGTCCCTATGGCACCCCGACGGCGGTGCGGGAGCCGGTGGAGGCCAATGTGCGCTGCCTGCGGGAGCGGGCCGCCGCCGCCCTGCAGCCCCGGCTGGAGCGGCTGGCGGCCTGGAACACCGCCACCTTCACCGGCCTGGTGCCGCTGCTGCGCCACCGGCTGGAGCAGGGTCGGGTGCGGGAATGCCACGGTGATCTGCACCTGGGCAACATGCTGCTGCGCAGGGGCAGGATCGAGGTGTTCGACTGCCTCGAATTCAGCCCCGCCCTGCGCTGGATCGATGTGATCAGCGACCTGGCCTTCCTGGTGATGGATCTGCAGCAGCGGGGCCATCCGGCCCTGGGCGCCCGGCTGCTCAACCACTGGCTGGAGTGCAGCGGCGACTACGCCGGCCTGGGCCTCTGGCGCTGGACCGTGAGCTACCGGGCCCTGGTGCGCGCCAAGGTGGCGGCCCTGAGCGGCGACGGCAGCGCCGATGGCCCGGTGGCGGCCTACCTGGCCCTGGCCGAGGCCGCGATCACCCCGGCCCCCCAGGCTCTGCTGATCTGCCATGGACTCTCCGGCAGCGGCAAGTCGCACCACACCCGGCCGCTGGCGGCCGAGCTGGGGGCGATCCGCCTGCGCTCCGACGTGGAGCGCAAGCGCCTGTTCGGCCTCTGGGGCATCCCGCCCGGCCCCCGCCGCCGCGGCGACCTCTATGGCCGGGAGGTGAGCACCGAGCTGTTCAGCGAGCGGCTGCCGGCCCTGGCGGCCAGGGTGCTGGCAGCCGGGTTCCCGGTGATCGTGGATGCCTGCTTCCTGCGCCGCTGCGATCGGGCCGCCATGGCGGCGGTGGCGGCGCGGGCCGGGGTGCCGCTGCTGATCCTGGAATTCAGTGCGCCGGAGTCTCTGCTGCGCGCGCGCATCGACCAGCGCCAGCGCAGCGGCCACGACCCCTCCGACGCCGACCTGTCGGTGCTGGAGCGCCAGATCGGCTGGGATGAACCCCTCAGCGCCGCGGAGCTGCAGCGGGCCATCCCCGTCACGCCGGCGAGCGCGGTCGACGCCACGGCGGCGGCGGTGCGCCCGCGCCTGGGTGTGGCCGCGCCGGAACCGGCAGAGGACGCCCGAACCGGGCAGGGATCCCCGACCCCATGAACAGCGAACGAGCCCAGCCGCCGCAGCGCCCCCTGGGCCGCTGGCGCCAGCCCTATCTGCTGCTGGTGGAGCTGAGCTGGTGGCGTTTCCTGGCGCTGGTCACGGCCCTGTATCTGCTGATCAACCTGCTGTTCGCCGGCCTCTACCTGCTCGATCCCGCCGGCATCGGTGGAGGTGGTGGCGATCTGCCCCTGGCCCTGCAGGCCTTCTTCCTCTCGGTGGAGACGCTGGCCACGATCGGCTACGGCTCCCTCTACCCCGACAGCCTGTGGGTGCACCTGGTGACCACCAGCGAGGCGATCACCGGCCTGATCCTGGTGGCCCTGATCACCGGCCTGGCCTTCGCCCGCTTCGCCCGCACCCCCCGGAGCGTGATGTTCGGAGAGCGGGCCCGGATCGAGGCGGTGGATGGGAGGACATGTCTGGTGATCCGGCTGCACAACAGCCGCGCCAACACGATCTTCGACGTGCGGGTGCGGGCCTTCTGGCAGCCCCTGGAGGGGGAACCGCAGCTAAGGCCGCTGCCCCTGCTGACGCCCGACGGCCTGCCGCTGCTCGACGACCTGCGTCTGCTGCATCCACTGGAACCCGGCGGTCCGCTGGCTGCCATCGGGCTGGAGCCGGCCATGGGCAGGGGCGAGCTGCTGGTGAGCTTCAGCGGCATGGATGCAACCCTGGAGCGACCGATCCACGTGGTGCATCGCTACCCGACCAGCGCGATCGTGCTGGCCGGCCCCGCAGACCCATGACCGCAGCCCCAGCCCAGCCCCAGCCCGCCACCCCCCCGACCCCACGCACGGTGCTGGTGAGCGGCGCCAGCCGTGGCATCGGCCGCGCCATCGCCGAGCGCCTGCTCACCGATGGTCACAGGGTGAGTGCTGGGGTGCGCGATCCGGCGAGCCTGGCAGGGCTTTGCGGACAGGAGCGGGATCGCCTGCTCATCCAGCCTTACGAAGCCAGCGCCGGCGACGGCGATCCCCG
>JBFLKL010000272.1:0-2695 GCA_040883175.1 Synechococcaceae cyanobacterium
CACCCCGAAGCCCAGCAACACCTCCCGGTTGTTCTGCTCCCTGCTGGTGTGCCGGTTCTCCGGGGTGGGGGGGGGGGGCCGCAGGTGCGGCCACGGGCAGGTGCCGCAGGAGGGGGCTCTGGTGGTGGTGGCCAACCACGGCTCCCACCTCGATCCGCCCCTGCTGGGGCATGCCCTCGGGCGTCCTGTGGCCTTCATGGCCAAGGCGGAACTCTTCCGCGTGCCGCTGCTGGGGCCGATCATCCGTGCCTGCGGGGCCTACCCGGTGAGCCGGGGCGCCAGTGACCGCGAAGCCATCCGCACGGCCGGTGACCGGCTCGATGAGGGCTGGGCGGTGGGGGTGTTCATCGACGGCAGTCGCCAACGCGACGGGCGTGTCAACCATCCCCAGGCCGGTGCCGCCCTGCTGGCAGCCCGCGCCGGCGTGCCCCTGCTGCCGGTGGCGATCCTTAACAGCCACCGGGCCCTCGGCCCCGGCCAGCGTCATCTTCGAGCAGTGCCGGTGCACATCCGCATCGGCACCCCGATCCCGCCGCCGGCTTCCCGGCGGCGGGCCGATCTCGACGCCAGCACCGCGGCCTGCCAGCACCAGATCAATGCCCTGCTCGATCAGGGATTGATCGACGCAAGCCCTCTGTCCAGCGCTCAGGCGCCAGATGCTCTGCCGCCCAGTGGCGCAGATCCCGGCCACTGACCACCCACAGGGCCGCCCGCAGGGCATCGCCCCACACCTTTCGGCGCTGCTCAGGCAGGCACTGCTCAGCGCAATCCACCGCCTCCGGAGTGAGGTGGATGCCGCGGCTGCCGGCCACGATGCGACCCACCAGCAGGGCGCGCTCCATGTGGTCACTGCTGGTGACCAGCAGGGCATGGCGCACCCGGGCCTGGCGCAGGTCGTCCACCAGGGAGGTGAAGTTCGAGAGCGTGTCGGTGGCCCGGTAGTCGAGCTGCACCTGCTGGGAGGGCAGACCCTGGTGCTGCTCAAACAGCCACTGGGCGTATTCGGGATTGCTGCCGCCGCTCACCACCACCGGAAGGCCCCGCTCGCGGGCGAGCGCAGCGGCATGCCGCTCCCGCTCCACATCCCCCCCCAGCACGAGGATCACCTGGGCAGGGGGCGGTGTGGGCCACCACCAGCCACGGGACAGCCACACCCAGCTTCCGGCCAGCACCAGCAGCAGCCCCAGGCGCCAGGGCAGGGCGCGGGGGCGGCGAGGGGACCGGGCCCGCGGGCTCCGCGGCAGCGGCCGGCGTCGGCGGGGACCGGGCGCCCCGGGGGGACGGGCCTGCATCAGTCCACCCCCTCGCCAACCGGCGAGGTGGGATAAATCGGCAGCACGGGCTGCCAGGGAGCTGGCGAGCCCTCCTGGTGGGCCCGCTGGGCCAGGGCCAGCAGCTCGGCCAGATCGGCGGATACCGCCACCTCAGCCGGACGACTGGGGGCCGGGTGGATGGACGCAAGGGTCGCGGCATCGGCGTGCAGCCGCGGCGCGCGCCACTCCACCACCGCGCCGGCAGTGCCGCCCAAGCGGGGCTCGGGCCCGTAGAGCCCCGCCACCAGTCCGCGGCGGGGCAGCTCCTGCACCAGCCAGGTGGGCTCGGCGAGGCCCAGACGGCGGGCCACCAGCAGGAAGCTGCCCACGCCATCGAGGGGCAGCTGCAGCTGCTGGGCCAGGGTGCGGGCCATGACAACGGTGAGGCGGGTGCCGGTGAAGCCACCCGGGCCGGTGGCCACCGCCAAGCGGCCCAGGGCCGGCCAGTCGGCGGCTGGCAGCACCTCCTCCACGCAGCTGAGCAGCTGGTTGGAGAGGCCGTGGCCCAGGGGAAAGGTGGCGATGCGGTCGGGGAGGCCGCCATCCAGGTGGCGAAGCCCCACCCCAAGCTCCGCGGTGGAGCTGTGCAGGGCCAGCAGCCAGCACGACGAGGCTCTCATGTGGGCAGGGCGGCACCCGGGCGCAGCCGCTGCCAGCGGCCCGGCTCGGCCTGGAAGCTGCTGCAGGCCCGCACATCCCATTCCACCCCCACGCCGCCGCCCGGCAGGTCGAGCACCTGCACATGGATGCGGGGGGCGCGGGGCTCGAAGTCGGGAGTGTGGGTGAGGTGCCCGACGCCGTGCTGGCGTTCCACCGCGTGATAGGCCTGACAGCGGTCGACCCAGCGGCAGTCCACGCAGATGCACATCCCGGCCGGCCCTTGCCTGGAGTCCATTGTGACGCTGGAGGCAACCGGCGGCGAGCTTGAGCACCGGCTCTGGCAGCGCCTGGCACCGCAGCGCTGGCCGATCGATCCCCGCGAACTGCCCGCGGGCACGGCCCTGGTGGGTGGTGCCGTGCGCGATGCCCTGCTGGGCCGGCTGCGCGAACGACCTGATCTGGATCTGGTGGTGCCGGCGGGGGCCATCGCCCTCGCTCAGCGCCTGGCGCGGCAGCGGGGCGGCAGCTGTGTGGTGCTGGATGCCGGGCGGGACATCGCCCGCCTGGTCGTGGCGGACTGGACGATCGACCTGGCCTGTCAGGAGGGCCGGACACTCAACGACGATCTGGGCCGACGGGACTTCAGTGCCAATGCCATCGCCCTGCCCCTGGCACCGGGGGCCAGGCTGCTCGATCCCACCGACGGGCTGCAGGCCCTGCGCCGGGGTCAGCTGGTGGCGGTTTCGGAGGCCAACCTGCTGGACGACCCCCTGCGACTGCTG
>JBFLKL010000273.1:0-8487 GCA_040883175.1 Synechococcaceae cyanobacterium
ACCCTTTAGCAGGTGGCCTGACCAATTGCCACTAAAAAAGCGGCAGAAAGACCAGCTTTTTCAAGATGTGAGTGAAAACTATATTTGGTTTTTAAAATGCCAGTGCGCCCCGGGCAGCGCGCCGCCGCTGGCGATCAGCGGGCCGCTGTGGATCGGCCCCCTGCAGCACCTGCCCAGCCTGGAGGCGATGGCGGGCCAGGCGGCGGCCGTGCCGCGGAGCGTGGCGCCCGGCACCGCGAAGCTGCTGGCGGCGCTGCGCGCCGATGGGGGCCTGCCCGCCCGCTGCTGGCCCCTGGCGGAGATCGCGCGGCGCCTGGGCCGCGGCGGGCCGCCGAAGCTGGCGCAGCTGGTGGCGGCCCTGCGGCAGGCAGGCCACAGCGCCGCGGCCAGCGGCGTGATGGCGGGTCAGCTGCGCAGCGACGCCCCCTGGCCGCTGATCCTTCAGACGGCGGCCCGGCTCACGCAGGAGCGCGCCGGCGGCGCTGCTAGATAAGGGAGCTGAACGCCCCTCCGTCCATGGCCTCCGAAATCTTCGGCATCGCTGCTCTCTTCTGGGTGCTGATCCCCGTGGGGCTGCTGGGCGGCGTGCTGCTGCTGCGCGTCGCCGACAAGGACTGATCGGCCCCGCTGGCGGGGTCGGACCGGTCCGCAGCGCCGCTCTCGCCCCGCAGGACGCACCCCTAGGCTCAGGCCCGGTTGTGGGGCGTCCATGCAGCTTCTGGTTGTCGGCGGAACGGGGACCCTCGGTCGACAGATCGCCCGCGAGGCCATCGATGCCGGCCATCAGGTGCGCTGCATGGTGCGCTCGCCCCGCCGGGCCTCCTTCCTGCAGGAGTGGGGCTGCGAGCTCACCCGCGGCGACCTGCTCGATCCCGAGAGCCTCGACTACGCGCTGGAGGGCATGGAGGCCGTGATCGATGCCGCCACGGCCCGCGCCACCGACCCCGGCAGCGCCTACCAGATCGACTGGACCGGCAAGCAGAACCTGTTCGCCGCCTGCCGGCGGGCGGGGGTGAAGCGGCTGGTGTTCATCTCGCTGCTGAACGCCGCCCGGCACCGGGACGTGCCGCTGATGGACATCAAGGCCTGCACCGAGCAGTGGCTCGAGGCCTCCGATTTCGATTACACGATCCTGCAGGGCGCGGCGTTCATGCAGGGGCTGATCAGCCAGTTCGCCATCCCGGTGCTGGAGGGGCAGACGGTGTGGGTGAGCGGCACGCCCACACCGATCGCCTACATGAACACCCAGGACATGGCCCGTTTCGCCGTGGCTGCCCTGGCGCGCCCCGAAACCGTGCGCCGCTCCTTCCCGGTGGTGGGGCCGCGGGCCTGGACCACCGGCGAGATCACCCAGCTGTGCGAGCGCTACACGGGCAAGGATGCCCGGGTGTTCCGGGTGCCGCCGTTCCTGCTGCGGCTGATGCGCGCGGTGACCGGCTTCTTCGAGGCCAGCCTCAACGTGTCCGAGCGCCTGGCCTTCGAGACGGTGACCGGCGGCGGGGCGCGCCTGGATGCGCCGATGGAGGAGAGCTACGCCGCCTTCGGGCTGGATCCGGCCGACACCACCACCCTGGAGGCCTACCTCAAGGAGTACTACGACACGATCCTCAAGCGGCTGCGGGAGATGGAGGCCGACCTGGACAAGGACGCCAGGAAGAAGCTGCCGTTCTGAGGCCGCCGTTCTGCAGCAGTGGTTCGCCTGTACTATTGCGGCAGTGCTGACTGCCGCCGATGTCGGTTGCCCAGATCAAGAACCTGCAGCGCCGCCTGGCCAACCTGGAGAGCGAGGCCGTGGAGGCCCTCAACCAGGCCTGCGGCCATGAGCTCTGGCAGAGCCTCGGCTTCGATGCCTTCGACAGCCTCGAGGATGCCGATCGCCGTGCCCGCGCCAACTATTACTACGGTCAGCTGCAGACGGTGCGGGAACTGAGGGATGTGCTGGCCTGAGCACGGCAAGCCGCCCTATCCGCCGCCGCCGGCCCGGCCGGACTTCCCGCCGCCGGCCCGGCCACCGCGCCCCAGCCTGGCCAGCCGCTGGCGCTCGCCGGCCGTGACCTCGCGCCACCGGCCTGCCGGCAGGCCCTCCAGGCCGAGGGGGGGCTGGCCGTCCATCAGATCGATCGCCACCCGCAGCAGCCGCAGGGTGGGGTGGCCCACCGCGGCGGTCATGCGCCGCACCTGACGGTTGCGGCCCTCACGCAGCTCCAGCTCCAGCCAGCTGGTGGGGATGGCGAGGCGGCGGCGGATGGGGGGATCGCGTTCGGCGATCGCCGCCGCCGCCAGCTCCTCAGCGGGCAGGATCCGGGCCCGGGCGGGCAGGGTGCGGCGGCCCTGCACCACCACGCCGGCCACCAGCCGCTCCAGGGGCCGGGGATCGGCAGCGACGTCGCCCTCCACCTGCACCCAGTAGCGGCGCCAGTGGCCGCAGGCCGGGTCGGTGAGCCGCCGCTGCAGACGGCCGTCGCCGGTGAGCAGCAGCAGGCCCTCGCTGTCGGCATCGAGCCGGCCTGCGGCGTAGACGCCCGGCACCGGGATGAACTCGGCCAGGCAGCGCCAGGAGCTGCCGGCTTCGGGCGTGAACTGGCTCAGCACCCCGTAGGGCTTGTGGAACAGCAGTGTGCGCGCTTCAGGAGCGGCGGCCATTCCAGAGGTTCACCACACCGATCGAGATCAGCAGCAGTCCCAGATCCATTGAAGCGGGAGGCAGCACCATGGCGGACGGGACCCTGCGGCCCGGGGTGAGGAGGGCCGACCCTACCCCCTGTGGGGCGGGGGTGAGGGGGCCGCCTAAGCTGACTTCAGCCGTTACCTGGATCGGGCACGCCGCCGCATGATTGAGACCTCTGGAGTGATCGAGAAGGAGCAGGGCAACGGGTTCTACCTGGTGACCCTGGAGCAGCCCGCCGGTCACCAGTGCCTCTGCCGCGCCGCGGGCAAGCTCACCAAGTTCCGCATCAAGCTGCTGGCCGGTGACAAGGTGCTGGTGGAGATCAGCCCCTACGACCTCACCCGCGGGCGGATCACCTACCGGGAGCGCAACGCCAACGCCGGCCCGCGCCCCGGCGGCAACCGCCCCGGCGGACCCAGGCGGCGCTGAAGCGCACCTTTCGGTGGGCCTCAGGCGTGAACCCCCAGCAGGGCCTCGATCGCGGCCTTGAACTCGCTGCGCTGCTTCACGCCCTTGAACTGCTGCCTGAGCTCCTTCTGGAAGAACAGCTGCACCGTGGGGGTGCCGGTGACGCCGGCCTGCTGGGCGATCTCCTGATCGGCCTCGATGTCGATCTCCACGCCCTGGGCGGCGCCGCCGAGCTCATCCAGCACCCGCTTCAGCTGGGGCTTGAGCACGTGGCAGGGGCCGCAGGTGGGTGAGGTGTAGACCACCAGCAGGGGCCGCTCGCTGTCGTGGTAGAGCTTGCGCAGGGCGTAGCTCCCCTTCTGCCAGAGGGCATCGGGGTTGAAGTTGGCCTCGTCGCTCTCGGCGGTGTGCTTCGGTTCGCCCACCTCCTCGGGTTCCACCGCCTCGCGCTTCACCTCCACCGCCAGGTGGTGGTGGCTGAGCCAGCGCTCGGCGGCGAGGGCCGCCTGGCAGCCGCTGCCGGCGGCGGTGACGCCCTGGCGCCACTCGGCGTCGGCCACGTCGCCGGCGGCGAACACGCCCTCGATGCTGGTTTCCGGGCGCCCTGGCCTGGTCACCAGATAGCCGTGGCTGTCCACCTCCAGCTGGTCGCGCACCAGGCGGGTGTTGGGGGTGTGGCCGATGGCATAGAAGAGGCCCTTCACCGGCAGCTCCTCGGTGTCGCCCGTGGTCGCGTCGCGCAGGGTGATCGCCTCCAGCCAGTCGCTGCCGCTGCAATCCACCACCTGGCGGTGCCAGTGCACGGTGATGGCGGGGTTGGCCAGCACCCGGTCGGCCATGGCCCTGCTGGCGCGCAGCCTGTCTGAGCGCACGATCAGGTGCACGTGGTCGCCGTACTTGGTGAGGTACACGGCCTCCTCGCAGGCGGAGTCACCGCCGCCCACCACGGCCACGGCCTGGTCGCGGAACTGGGGGGTGGCGCCATCGCAGATGGCGCAGGCGCTGATGCCGCTGCTCCAGAAGCGCTCCTCCTGGGGCAGCCCGAGCCGGTTGGCGCTGGCTCCGGTGGCCAGGATCACGCTCTGGGCCTGATAGGTGACGCCGTCGGCGCTGATCCGGAAGGGTCGCTGAGACAGGTCGATGGCGGTGGCGTCGGCCAGCACCAGGGTGGTGCCCCAGCGCTCGGCCTGGGCCTTCATCCGGTCCATCAGATCCGGACCGAGGATGCCGTCGGGGAAACCCGGGTAGTTCTCCACGTGGGTGGTGGTCATCAGCTGGCCACCGGGGATGCCGCCGTCCTGGAAGCCGGTGATCAGCAGCGGGTTGAGGTTGGCGCGGGCGGCGTAGATGGCGGCGGTGTAGCCGGCGGGCCCCGAGCCCACGATCACCAGGTTCTCAACCTCAGGCCGGGCGGGTGTATGGGCGGGTGGACGGGCAGCGGCCACGGCTAAAGCGGATCGACTATGAGTTGAGCCTAGGGGATGGGTTGCCCTGCCTGGTGCCCCGGCTCAGGTCTCAGATCTCCAGCAGGCCGTCGGTCTCCAGGTCGCTGCCGGACTCGAGCCCGCCGCGCTCAGCGGCCCCGCGGCCGAGGTCGCGCGGCACCATCAGCAGGCTGTCGGCCATCAGCTCGGGATGGTCGTCGAGGCAGAGCAGCCACTCCCGGAATTCCTCGGTGAGGGCGTAGCTCTCTTCGAACTGCTCGAGGCAGTCGAGGGTGGCCTGGCGGGCCAGGGCCCAGCTCACGGCAACGGTGAGTCGGCGATTCCCGGTGGGGTCCATGGTCCGCGACTCCGCGAGTGGCACCACGTTGCCTTGCTGACCGCCGATCTGACGTAGTGGTTGACACAACGTTGTTAACGCTTGAGCCGATTCCGGTTTCAGGTCTTCCCCTCCGGCCGTTCTGTGCTAGGCGCTGCGACGGGCGCCGGGCACGAACGGCGGCAGCTCCGGCCCCCGCACCCGCAGCAGGCTGCCGGCCCGCTCATCGATGGCCTGCAACGGCAGCCGGCCGCTCCGGGCCGGGCCCGCGTCCGCCTCCTCGCCGGCCGCCGCGGCCCGCGGCCGCAGCAGGTAGGGCGGGCTCAGCGACCAGCTGCGGGCATGGCCGATCAGCAGCGGGTCGGCCGGGGCGTACACATAGGAGGGATCCCGCGGGATCGCCTCCAGGGCGGCCCGCTCGCCATCCATGCGCACGGCCCGGGTGATGGCCTGCACGAAGCGGCTGCGGGTCACCACGGTGGTGAGGTAGGCCACCACCCGCAGCCGCGGCGCGTCGAAGCCCTCGGCGCACATGTCCACGCTCACCAGCCAGTCGGCCTCGCCGTCCTGGAAGGCGGCCAGCCGGCCGGCGGCCTCGGCGTCCTGGGAGTGCACCAGCAGCACCCGCTCGCCCTGCTCCTCCAGCAGCCGTCCCAGACCGCGGGCGTGGGCGATGTCGCGGGCGATCACCAGCCCGCCCGCGCGCCCATGCACCGGCCGCAGCCGCTCCAGCCGGCGGCGGGCGCCGAGCAGCACCCGCAGGGCGATGCTGCCGCCATCCCCCAGGCGGATGGCGCGCCGCAGGTTGCGGGCCCGCCAGCTCTCCCGCGTCTCGGCCGAGAGCGGTGAGGTCTCCGCCGCTCCGCTGCCCAGGCCGTCGGGTCCGGGCCGGCCGTGGTCCACCCAGCCGTCCTGGAAGCGGAATTCCAGCGGCCGCACGTCGCCGGCGGCGATCAGCTGGCGCGGCTCCACGCTCAGGTCGGGAACGATGTGCTCCAGCACCTGATCCCCCTCGCGCACCACCTGACGGCGGGAGGCGCAGAAGGCCAGGTTGTCGGCCCGGAAGGGGGTGCCGGTGAGGCCCAGACGCAGCGTGGCGCCTTCGCAGAGGCTGGCGAAGGCCGGCCCCCAGGCGGCGGCGTCGGGCTCCTCGGGGTCCAGGCCCAGGTGGTGCACCTCATCGGCGATGGCCAGCCAGGGCCCGGCCGCGGCGGCGGGCCAGCACTGCCGCAGGCTGGGCAGGTGGCGGGCGGCGGCCTGGTAGCTGAGCAGCAGCCCGTGCCAGGACTCGCCGGCGGCCAGGGCCGCGGTGCCGAGCTGGGGATCCCAGCTGCGCAGCTCCAGGCCCAGAGCGGCGGCGGCCTGCACCCACTGCCGGGCGATGGCGCTGCGGTGGCAGAGCACCAGGCAGCGCTGCAGCCGCCCCTCCCGCTGCAGTTGGCGGAAGCTGAGCAGAGCCCCGAGGGTCTTGCCGGCGCCGGGTCCGGCGTGGATGAGCACGTCGTGGCCGCTGGCGCGGGGGCGCACCAGGCGGGCGCGGAGCAGCTGGATCAGCTGGCGCTGCCAGCGGCGCGGCTCGATCCGGGCACCCGGCGCCGGGGCGGCGACGGACCCCTGCGGCCCGCGAAGCTGGAAGGAAAGCGGATCCATGGCCCTGCCCACGGCGGCCATTGTGCGCCGGTTGCGTGGGTAACTCCCCACAAAGGGGACCGATCCGTTGCCCACCACCCCGGCGCTGCCCCCAAATGGAGGTATTGCGCCTGCGTTCGCGTTGACCCAGCTACTGATCCCCAGGGAACGCCATCCGGGCGAGGCCCGGGTGGCGGCCACCCCGGAAACGGTCCAGCGCCTGGCCGCCAAGGGCCTGCACTTCCACGTGGAGGCGGGCGCCGGTGAGCCCTCCGGCTTCAGCGATGCCGACTACGCCCGGTCCGGGGCCGTGATCACCGAACCCGGCAACGGCCTCTGGGCCGAGGTGGACGGCCTGCTGTGCGTGCAGCCGCCGCCGGCCGAGCTGCTGGAGCGCCTGCGCAGCGGCGCCCTGGTGGCCGGCATGCTCTCCCCCTACCGGGCCCACGGTCTGGTGGAGCTGCTCAACCGCCGCCGGGTGTCGGCGCTGGCGCTGGAGCTGCTGCCGCGCATCAGCCGCGCCCAGACCATGGACGTGCTCTCCTCCCAGGCCAACATCGCCGGCTACAAGGCGGTGCTGCTGGCGGCGGCCGCCCTGGACCGCTATGTGCCGATGCTGATGACCGCCGCCGGCACGATCCAGCCGGCCCGGGCCCTGATCCTCGGCGCCGGGGTGGCGGGGCTGCAGGCCCTGGCCACGGCCCGGCGGCTCGGGGCGGTGGTGATGGTGAGCGACGTGCGCCCGGCGGCCCGCGAGCAGGTGGAGTCGCTGGGCGGGCGGTTCCTGGCACCTCCGGAGCAGGAGCCGGCTCCCGCGGAGAAGGGCGGCTACGCCCAGGCGGCGAGCGAGGCCTTCCTGGCGGCCCAGCGGGAGCAGCTGGCCGAGCAGCTGGCCCTCGCCGACATGGTGATCTGCACGGCCCAGGTGCCGGGGCGGCCGGCGCCGCGGCTGATCAGCGAGGCGATGCTGGATCGGATGCGGCCCGGCTCGGTGCTGGTGGATCTGGCCGTGGGCCAGGGGGGCAACAGCGCCGCCACCGTGGCCGGCGAAACGGTGCTGCGCAAGGGCGTGACCCTGATCGGGGCTGACGCCCTGCCCAGCAGCGTGCCCCACCATGCCAGCGCCCTCTACGCCCGCAACCTGGCGGCGCTGCTGGAGCACCTGCTCGGCCTCGGCGGCGAGGTCAGGGGCGAGGGGGATGGGCCGCCGCTGGGGCTGGAACTGGACGATCCGATCGTGGCCGGCTGCCTGTTCACCCACGCCGGCAGCTGCCGGCGGCCCGCGGTGCTCGAGCCCGACGCTCCGGCGGCTGCGGCCGCCGGAGCTCCCGTGGCCGTGGGAGCGGGGGCATGAGCGGCTTCTCTCAGGCCCTCTGGGTGCTGCTGCTGGGCAGCCTGCTGGGGCTGGAACTGATCGGCAAGGTGCCGCCCACCCTGCACACGCCGCTGATGAGCGGTGCCAACGCCATCAGCGGCATCACCGTGCTGGCCTCGCTGACGCTGCTGGCACGGGCCGACGGCAACCCGGCCCTGCTGCTGCTGGGGGCGGTGTCGCTGGGCTTCGCCCTGTTCAACGTGGTGGGCGGCTTTCTGGTGACCGACCGGATGCTGGCGATGTTCCGCCGCCCGGGCACCAGGCAGGGAGGCCGCTGAGATGGACACCACAGTGCTGGATTCGATCACCGCGCTGCTCCCCTACGTGGTGGACCTGGTGGCGGTGCTGCTGCTGGCCCTGGGCATCAAGGGCCTGGCCAAGGTGCGTTCGGCCCGCAGCGCCAACGGTCTGGCGGCCCTGGCCCTGGGCCTGGCGGTGCTGGGACTGCTGATCGAGCTGCAGCCGCCCCTGCTGGCCTGGCTGGCGATCGCGGTGGGCGCGGCCGGCGGCGGCCTGGCGGGCCTGATCACCGCCCGGCGCGTGCCGATGACGGCCATGCCCCAGACCGTGGCCCTGTTCAACGGCTGCGGCGGCATGGCCTCGCTGCTCGTGGCGCTGGGTGTGGCCCTCTACGGCGGTGGCGGCG
>JBFLKL010000274.1:0-22964 GCA_040883175.1 Synechococcaceae cyanobacterium
ACGGTTCAGGCGTAGGGGAGCATGGCGCTCACGTTGTCAGCGTCGCGCTCATCGACGACGGCCATGGTGCCCAGGAAGCGCTTGCGCTTTGAGCTCTTGTGATCGAGCAGGTGGTTGTGGAAGGCATGGCGACGCATGAACTTGCCGCTGCCGGTGACCTTGAACCGCTTGGCGGCCGCTCGGCGGGTCTTGAGCTTCGGCATCTCTCCTGACGCTGGCACAAGCGACCACCTTACGACGCGGTGGTGCCCCCCTCCGGTGTTCTGCAGTTCCGTGCCAGCAGGGTCCGGCCGCCCTGGTTCCCTCCTCCAGGGCGCTCCCTCGGGCCGCTCCTTCAGGATTGGGTGCGCTGCCCCGCGCAGCCGCCGCATTCCGTCGCACTCCATGCCCAGGCCGCGCTCCGCATCGCTCCCCACGGCATCGGCCCCCACCGCCCCCCGCCGTGCACCGCTGCGGCGGCTCGCGGCGCTGGCCCTGGGGCTGCCGGTGCTGCTGTCCGGTGGCTGCAGGGCGGAGTCGCTGCCGCCGCCGCCGCCTGTCGTCGACGCGCTGCACTGGCCGGTGCCCAGCCCGCCGGGGCTGGATCCGGCCGCGCCGGTGATCTGGGTGGCCCTGGCCTCCCGCCTGCGCCCTCCGCAGCCGATCGAGCTGCGCAGCGCCCAGGGGTTGCTCACGCTGGTGGCCCCCGACGGTGCTCGTTACCAGACCAACAGCCTCGTACTGCACTGGCGCGACGAGCCGCTGGAGCCGCCCAGACGCATCCGCCGCCAGGTGCTCGGCCCCTTCGCCAGCTACGAGAGCGCCGCCGAGGCCGCCAGCCGCTGGCGCCGGGCCGGGGCCGATCCGGTGATCGGCTACCCCCGCGACTGGGAGGTCTGGGCGGCGGCGGACGCGCCCGTGCCGGCCGATCTGGGGCCCGTCCGGCTGCTGGAGCAGGTGCATGAGCGGCGGACGGTGCTCGAGCTGCGCCGCGCTGGTGGCCCGGTGCCCCTCACCGCCGGCATGACCCTGGAGACCCCCGGCGGGCTGCGCTGGGGCCAGGCGGTGTTCGCCGGACCGTTCCGGCTCCTCCCCGACGCCCATGGCGGCTGGAGCCTGGTGGAGACCGTGCCTCTGGAGCGCTATCTCCAGGGCGTGGTGCCCCATGAGATCGGTGCCGGTTCGCCGCCGGTGGCCCTGGCCGCCCAGGCGGTGCTGGCCCGCACCTGGGCCCTGCGCAACCTGGCGCGCTTCGCCGTGGACGGCTACCACCTCTGCGCCACGGTGCAGTGTCAGGTCTACGGCGACCCGCGCACGGCCGGGACGGCGGTGCGTCAGGCCATCGACGGCACCCGCCACCAGGTGCTGGCCTGGCAGGGCCGTCCGATCCACGGGGTCTACCACGCCACCAACGGGGGCGTGTCAGCCGGCTTCGAGGAGGTGTGGAGCGGGGAAGCGCTGCCCTATCTGCGCCCCCGGGTGGATGGCGAAGCCGCCCTCCAGCAGCGCTTCCCGCTGCCCCTGGCCGCCGCCCAGCTGGGCCCCCTGCTCGCCACCTCCGGCTTCCACGGCGCCGACCACCCCCGCTTCCGCTGGACCCGCACCCTCGAGGCCGGCGAGATGCGCCAGGCGCTGCAGGCCCAGGCGCCCCAGCTCGGCAGCCCCGAGCGGGTGAGCGTGCTGGAGCGGGGGGCGAGCGGGCGGGTGCTGGCCCTGGAGATCTCCGGCAGCGGCGGCCAGAGCGTGGTGCTGCGGCTGGATGCCATCCGCCGCACCTTCAGGCAGCTGCCCAGCACCCTGTTCGTGGTGGAGCCCCAGGACCGGGACCGCTGGCGCTTCGTGGGCGGTGGCTTCGGCCATGGGGCGGGCCTCTCCCAGGCCGGTGCCATCGACCTGGCCCGGCGCGGCTGGACCCTGCAGCGGATTCTCGATCACTACTACCCCGGCACCCAGCTGCAGCCCCTGTCGGCCCTCGGTGCCGGTCTCACCGGGGAAGCCCCCTAGAGTCCGGGCACTTCCGGGATCGCCATGGCTGCTGACGCCGGTGCCACCGGTCACCGTCGGGGCAAATCGGCCCTGTTCGTGCTGGTCTGCGGATGCGCCGGCCTCGGTCCCCACTGGCTGGAGCCCGGCCTGCGGCTCCTGCCTGCCATCGCCATGGCCCTGTTCCTCGGCGGCTACAGCATCCGGACGGTGCTGGTGCCGGCGCTCAGCGGCACCCGGCCGTCACTCGCCAGCGAGCACCAGTCCGCCACGGGCCAGCCGGAGTCAGCCCTGGCGCTGCCGGCGGTGGACGTGGTGGTGGCTGCCCGCGATGAGCAGGCGGTGATCGCCCGTCTGGTGGAGCGCATCGCCGCCCTGCGCTATCCCCCCCAGCTGCTGCGCCTCTGGGTGGTCGACGACGGCAGCAGCGACCGCACCCCTCAGCTGCTGGCGGAGCTGCAGGCTCGGCACCGCTTCCTGCAGGTGCTCCGGCGGGAGCCCGACGCCGGTGGTGGCAAGTCCGGAGCCCTGAATCTGGCCCTCAAGCAGCTGCGGGCCCCCTGGATGCTGGTGCTGGACGCGGACGCCGACCTGCAGCCGGACACCCTCGAACGGCTGATTCCCCTGGCCGAATCCGGGGGCTGGGGAGCGGTGCAGCTGCGCAAGGCGGTGGCCAACCCCGAGGCCAACTGGCTCACCCGCGCCCAGGCCATGGAGATGGTCCTGGATGCGGTGGTGCAGGAGGGGCGCCTGATGCAGCGGGGCGTGGTGGAGCTGCGCGGCAACGGGCAGCTGCTGCGGCGTGAGGCGCTGCTCAGCGCCGGCGGCTTCAACGAGGCCACCGTCACCGACGATCTCGACCTCAGCATTCGCCTGCTGCTGGACAGGCAACCGGTGGCGATCGCCTGGGATCCACCGGTCCGGGAGGAGGCGGTGCTCAGCCTGCGGGCCCTGTGGCGGCAGCGGCAGCGCTGGGCCGAGGGGGGCCTGCAGCGCTTCTTCGACTATGCCCCGGGCCTGCTCTCACCGCGGCTGGACGCCCGCCTCAAGCTCGACCTCACCACGTTCTTTCTGCTCCAGTACGTGCTGCCGATGGTGGCAGCCGCCGATCTGCTGGGGGCCGCCATCACCCGCACCCTGCCCACCATCTGGCCCCTGTCGTTCGTGGCCTTCGGCCTCTCGGGAGTGTCGATCGTGGCTGGCTGCCGCCGTTCCGGCGAAGGGCCGCCACTGCCGGCCATGGGCCCGCTCAACCTCGCCCTGGGCATTGCCTACCTGGGGCACTGGTTCCTGGTGATCCCCTGGACCACCCTGCGTATGGCCCTGCTGCCCAAGCGTCTGGTGTGGGCCAAGACCCTGCATCTGGGCGAGGATCCGGCCACCGCCTGAGTCCCCGGCCCGGGTTCAGCTGTCACTCCCCTCGGGTTCGTCGAGGGGGCCGTCGTAGGCGATCACTTCGCCGTTGAAGAACTCCGCCAGCCGGCGGGCCTGTTCATCCAGCGCTGCGCTGGCGGCGGCTCCTGCGGCTGACGGCGGTGCGGACAACGGCAGCGGCGCTGGTTCCCCGCCCCCGGCGGGCGGGGCGGCTGCGGGGGGCGGACCGGCGGGCGGGGCGGGAACCGCGGCTGGTGCCGGTGTCGGCTGGGCAGCGACGCGGGAGATGGCGGGAGGGGACGGGGGTGGCGGGGCCTGGGTGTGGGCGTCCAGGCCGGCCTGCAGCATCAGCTGGCGCGGGCTGCCCAGGGCCCGGGCGATCGCCTGTTCCACCAGGCTCTGACGGGTCTGCACCATGGCCATCCACGTGCCGGCCACCTGCACCACGGCCTGACGCTCATCCAGCCGCACCAGACGGGCCTGCTGGGAGAGGAGCATGCGGGTGGAGGGCAGTTCCAGACCGGCCAGGATCTGCTGCCACAGCTCCACCAGGTTGGGCGCGCCGGCATCGCCGCCCTCCTCCGTGGCGGGCTGAGGTGCTGGAGCTGCCTCAGCCGGAGCCGCTGCTGGGGCGGGAGCCGGTGCCGCCGCCGGCGGAACCGGGGTTGCGGCTGCGGGCACCGGCTCGGCCAGCAGGCCCAGCAGCAGCACCTCAATCCACAGACGCGGGTTGGCGCTGTGGCGCAGCTGCTGCTCACTGCTGCGCAGCTGGGCCTGCCAGCCCAGCAGCCGGGCCCTGCCGATGGCGCGGGCCAGGTCCGGCAGCTGCTCGCGCAGCTGCAGGGAGATGCCGGTGAGCTCCAGCCGCTCCGGCGCCACGCCCGCCAGCACCAGATCCCGCAGCAGACCCACCAGGCCCTGCAGCACCGCCGTCGGCTCCCGTCCCCGCTCCAGCAGGCCGCGGCAGGTCTCCAGCACGGCCACCGGGTCACCTTCGCCCAGGTCCCGTGCCAGCTGCAGCAGTTCCTGTTCCGGCACCGCTCCCAGCAGCTCCCACACGGCCATCGCCTCGATCGGCGCCGGCAGCAGGCTGAGCTGATCGAGCAGGCTCTCGGCATCGCGCAGCCCCCCCTGGGCCCGCTGGGCCACCACGTGCAACGCCTCGGCTGTGATGCCGATCCGCTCCTGCTCGGCGATCCAGCCCAGGTGGCCTTCCAGGGCCTGCAAGGGGATGCGCCGGAAGTCGAAGCGCTGGCAGCGGCTGAGGATCGTGGGCAGCACCCGCTGCGGGTCGGTGGTGGCCAGCACGAACACCACCCGCGGCGGCGGTTCCTCCAGCGTCTTGAGCAGGGCGTTGAAGGCCGCGGTCGAGAGCATGTGGCACTCGTCCACCACATACACCTTCCAGCGCGCCTGCACCGGTGCGAAGCGGGAGCGTTCGATCAGCTCGCGGATGTTGTCGACGCCGGTGTTGGAGGCGGCGTCGATCTCGATCACGTCGAGGGCGTTGCCGGCGGCGATGCCCGTGCACAGCTCGCACAGCCCGCAGGGCTCCGGCGTGGGCCCGTCAGCCGCCAGGCAGTTGAGCGAGCGGGCCAGGATGCGGGCGCTGGAGGTCTTGCCGGTGCCGCGCGGGCCGCTGAACAGATAGGCCGGCGCGATGCGGCCCGAGCGCAGGGCATTGGCCAGGGTGGCGGCGATCGCCTCCTGGCCCACCAGCTGATCGAAGCGCTGCGGCCGGTACTTGTGGTGAAGCGGCTGGTAGGCCTGGGACATGCGGGGCGGCTGCGGAGCGCGGGGGCCGGTTATGGCCGGCCCAGCGGTGATGGCTGGCCGGGCCGGGGCGAGAGCCCCGAGTCGTCGGGGTCCATGACCGAGGTCAGCAGGCCCCGCGGCGGTTCCCGGCCCTCGAGCAGCCCCTGCAGGCGGCTTTCCAGCGCCGTCTCCAGGTCCTCCACCTCCGCGAGCTGGTCGGCGAGCCTGAGGGCGGCCCGCCGCAGGGTGTCGAACTGGCTCTGTCCCCAGCGCACATCGGCCTTCGCCAGCTCCGCATCCAGGCGCGCCTGCAGGGTCTGACGCAGGTCCTCGAGCTGGCGCAGGGTACGGCGGGCCAGCTCCAGCCCCCCGTCCAGCGGCACCCCCTGCCGCAGCAGCAGGCGGGCGCCGGCCAGGGCGGCTGCCGGCAGCCACTGGCCGATGGCCAGGGCGCCGAGGCTGCCGGTGTGCATCCAGTTCTCAACCTGGCCGCTGCGGTGCCGGCCGGTCTTGCACCAGTGGGCGAAGTGCTCGCAGTTGTTGAACAGCAGGTTGTAGTTCTGCTCCCCCAGCCGGCCCATGGCCCGCCGCAGGGTCACACCGGCCGGCGAACAGTCGCCCTCGCCGTAGCTCACCACGCTGATCGGCTCGCTGCGGCTGAACTCCCCACGCGGGCTGCGCAGGATCTCTCGCCCCTCCAGGTAGTGGGCCACGGTGCCGTCGCCCAGATCGATGCCGTGGTGGTTGAACAGGCCGTGCCGGCGGGGGACCTGCAGATGGTCGGCGGCGGGCAAGGGGGATCAGGCGCTGGCCTGCTGAATGGACTCCATGCTGCCGCCCAGCGGCACCACCTGGGCCCGGCTGCGCAGCTCCACCAGATCACGGGTGATCGTGAAGGTCTTCACCTCCTGCTGGGAGGGCAGGTCGTACATCAGATCAAGCATCAGCTCCTCCACGATGCCGCGCAGGGCACGGGCGCCGGTCTTGCGCCGATGGGCCTCGGCGGCGATCGCCTCGATGGCCTCGGGCTCGAACTCAAGCTGCACGTCATCCATGCTCAGCAGCGTCTGGAACTGCTTCACCAGCGCATCGCGGGGTTCGGTGAGGATGGCCTGCAGCGCGTGGGTGTCGAGGGGTTCGAGCACGGCGCTCACCGGCAGCCGGCCGATGAATTCGGGGATCAGGCCGTACTTCACCAGGTCCTCCGGCTGCAGATGGCGCAGCGCGTCGCTGGTCTGGCGCTCGCGGGCCTGGCGGCCGCGGGCGTTGCCGTCGGGGCTGATGAAGCCGATGGCGTTCCGGCCCATGCGCCGCTGCACCACCTCATCGAGGCCCACGAAGGCGCCGCCGCAGATGAACAGGATCTGGCTGGTGTCGATCTGGATGCAGTCCTGGTAGGGATGCTTGCGGCCTCCCTGGGGAGGCACGTTCGCCACGGTGCCTTCGAGCATCTTCAGCAGGGCCTGCTGCACCCCCTCGCCGGAGACGTCGCGGGTGATCGAGGGGTTCTCGCTCTTGCGGGCGATCTTGTCGATCTCGTCGATGTAGATGATGCCGCGCTGGGCCTGTTCCACATCCATCTCGGCCTTCTGCAGCAGCCGCAGCAGGATGTTCTCCACGTCCTCACCCACGTAGCCAGCCTCGGTGAGGGCAGTGGCGTCGGCCACGGCGAAGGGCACCTCCAGCAGCTCGGCCAGGGTCTGGGCCAGGAGGGTCTTGCCGCAGCCGGTGGGACCGATCAGCAGGATGTTGCTCTTGTGCAGACGGGTGGCGGTGTCGGCCGCCTCGCCGCCGCCGTCGCCCTGCCAGGCCAGGCGCTTGTAATGGTTGTAGACGGCCACGGAGAGGGTTTTCTTGGCCACGTCCTGCCCCACCACCTGGCCATCGAGGAAGGCCTTGATCTCCTGGGGCTTGGGCACTTCCGCCAGGGTGGGGGCCGGCTTGGCGGGCTTCCGGGCGGCAGGCTTCCCACGGCTGTGCTCGGGGGCGTGGCGGGCGCCGCCGGTGCCATGGTCCACCAGTTCCTCATCGAGGATCTCGTTGCAGAGATCGATGCACTCGTCGCAGATGTAGACGCCCGGGCCGGCGATCAGCTTGCGCACCTGCTCCTGCGACTTGCCGCAGAAGGAGCACTTCAGGTGGGCGTCGAACTTGGCCATCGGGTGAGTCAGCCGGAGGGTGGGGCCGGGTTGGGCTGTGGGGGCTGGAGGGTGTCCGGAAGGCCCGTGGAGCCCAGGAACCAGGATTGCCCCGATTGCCGGAGTCGTCAGCCGGCGTTAAGGATCAAGTCAGACCGGCTCGAGAACGCGCCCGAGACTCAGGCCGGGCCTGCTGCCGCCGTGGCGGCGGCGGCGGCGGCGGCGGCGGTGTCGGTCACCACCCGGTCGATGAGGCCGTATTCAACCGCCTCTGCCGGTGAAAGGAAGTAGTCACGGTCGGTGTCTTCGGTGATCTTCTCCAGCGGCTGGCCGGTGTGCTCCGCCAGGAGGCCGTTGAGGGTGTCCTTGAGGAAGAGGATCTCCCTGGCCTGGATCTCGATGTCAACGGCCTGACCCTGGGCCCCGCCGAGGGGCTGGTGGATCATGATCCGGGCACTGGGCAGGGCGAGACGCTTGCCCCTGGTGCCGCCGGAGAGCAGGAAGGCCCCCATCGAGGCGGCAACGCCGTAGCAGATGGTCACCACATCGGGTGACACCTGCTGCATCGTGTCGTAGATGGCCAGGCCGGCGGTGACCGATCCGCCGGGGGAATTCACATAGATCTGGATGTCTTTCTCCGGGTCCTCCGCCTCCAGGAACAGGAGCTGGGCCACCACCGCATCGGCCACGGCATCGTCGATGCCGCTGCCCAGGAAGATGATCCGCTCGCGCAGCAGTCGAGAGTAGATGTCGAAGGCCCGATCGCCCTTGCCGGACTGCTCCACCACCGTGGGCAGCACGCCCGGCGCGGCCACCGGCCGCCCGGAGATCGCCTGGGGTGCCGGCCCCGCCCAGCGGCTGTGGATGGGATGGGGGCACAGGGCTGTGGGACCTGGCAGGGCCGTGGGATCTGGCATCAGCGGGTAGGCGTCGCTCCTGCGCGGCGGTGGACGTTGACTGTCAATCTATGGGGAGCGGGCTCAGGTCGACGGTGAGGTGTCCTCCGCCGGGGGCTCTTCGGCCCGGGGCTTCTCGCTGATGCTGCTGTTCTCCTCCAGCCAGGCGAGCAGCTTGTCGCGCAGCAGATCGTCGGCCACCACACCGCGCAGGCGCTCCGCATCGATCGCTCCCTCCTGCGTTCCCTCCTGGCTCAGGCTGCGGCTCACCTCCTTGACCTTGGCCTCCAGCTCGTCGGTCGCCACCTCGATGGCCTCGGCGGCGGCCAGGGCCTGCAGGGCCAGGCTGCGGCGCAGGCGCTTCTCAGCCTCCGGGCGGGAGGTGTCCATCAGCGAGCGCACCAGGTCGGGGGTGAACAGCTTCTTCACGTCCATCCCCTGCTGGGCGATCTGGCCGGCGGTCTGCTCGATCAGGGTGCGCACCTCCTGCTGGATGAGGGTTTCGGGCAGTTCCACCTCCAGCTGCTCCACCAGGGCTTCGAGCAGGGCATCGTGGCGGGCGGCCCTGGCCCGCCTCTCGGCGTCATCCCTGAGCCGGGCCTCGAGGTCCTCACGCAGCTCGGCGAGGGTCTGCTTGTCACTGGCCTGCTGGGCGAAGGCATCGTCCAGGGCCGGCAGCTCGCGGGTCTTGAGGTCCTTGAGGGTGATCTCGAAGCGGGCGCTGCGGCCGGCCGCGTCTGCCTGGGGATAGCTCTCGGGGAACTGGCACTCGATCGTCTTGGTGTCGCCCACGGCCATGCCGATCACCCCCTCCACGAAGCCGGGGATCATGCGCCCTTCCTCCAGCTCCACCTCGCTGGCATCGCTGCTGCCGCCCTCGATCTCCTCACCGCTGTCGGCGTAGACCCCCCGGAAGCTGAGCACGGCCACATCGCCGCTCCGGGCCGGTCGGTCCTCCACCGGCACGAGGGTGGCCATCTGCCGGCGCGACTGCTCGATCAGCTCATCCACCCTGGCCGGGTCATAGGACACCGTCTCGGCCTGCGCCTTCAGCCCCTTGGTCTGCCGGAGGGAGGGTGTGGGTTCGACGTCGAGCTCCAGCGTGATCGTGAGATCGCTGCCTGGCTCGAAGCGCTCGAGCACCAGCTCGAAACCCTCGCTCAGCTCCGGCCGGCTGATGGCGGCCACCTTCCCGATCTCCAGGGCGTCGCGGCAGGCGGCGTCCACCAGCTCCTCGAGGGCTGTGGCGCGGACGCGCAGGGGGCCGATCTGCTGCAGCAGCACCGGCCGAGGCACCTTGCCCTTGCGGAAGCCGGGCAGCCTGACGCTGCGGCTGAGCTTGGCCACGGCCGCCTCGTAGCTGGCCTGGCTGCGGCTGCCGGGGATGGCCACCTCCAGCGCCACCCGGCTGCCGGGACGGGGGGTGGAGGTCACCTGCAGGGCCGGCGCCCCGCTGGTGGCCGGATCCGTGGAGGTGGCTTTGGCGGCAGGACTCATGGCAGGGCAACGCAGCCCCCGATCCTAAGAAAGGGGCCGCCCCCCTTCCCGGGAGCGGTATTGTGCAGGGACACAACGGAGTGAATGTGGCGGTGTTCACCGTGACGTCCGCTCTTCCCCGCCGGCCTCTTCAGGAACCGCCCGGCCCCAGCCATCACCCCCGGGATCTTCAGCGCGTTGCTGCCTGAGCGGGTGCCGCACCAGACCGGTGCCTGGCTTTCGACAGGTCTTCTATCTCCCGCCACCTTTTCTTCCGGCTTCATTTCCCCCCGCCAAGCACCGGCCACCGCGTTTCCGCCCACCCTTTCCTCCCCACACCGCCACACCTGCCGTCTGCCCCGGCAGCGTTTCTGAGCAGTCCTCACCGTCCAGTCAGCGTCGCCACATCCGCTCAGCACCATTGATCAGCGCCACCCCCGCCCCCTCGACAGCTCCCACTACCCTGCCCCGCCGTCCGCTTCGGGTCGCCATCCTCGGCGCCACCGGCGCCGTGGGTCAGGAGCTCCTGCAGCTCCTCGATGAGCGGCGCTTCCCGGTGGCCGAGCTGAGGCCCCTGGCTTCGCCCCGCTCCGCCGGTCGCAGCTTGCGCTGGCAGCAGCGCGAGCTGCCGATCGCCCCGGTCAGTGCCGAGGCCTTCGAGGGTGTGGATCTGGTGCTGGCTTCCGCCGGCGGGTCGGTGTCGCGTCAGTGGGCACCGGTGGCGGTGGCGGCCGGTGCCGTGGTGATCGACAACTCCAGTGCCTTCCGCCTCGATCCAGGGGTGCCGCTGGTGGTTCCGGAGGTCAATCCGCAGGCGGCCCTCGAGCACCGCGGCATCATCGCCAACCCCAACTGCACCACGATCCTGCTCACCCTGGCCCTCGCCCCCCTGCATCGCCGGCGGCCGATCCGGCGGGTGGTGGTGAGCACCTACCAGAGCGCCAGCGGTGCCGGAGCCCGGGCGATGGAGGAACTGCGCCAGCTCAGCCGCACCGTGCTCGAAGGCGGTGAGGCCCGCAGCGAGGTGCTGCCCCACTCGCTGGCCTTCAACCTGTTCCTGCACAACTCGCCCCTGCAGCCCAACGGCTACTGCGAGGAGGAACTGAAGATGGTGAACGAGACGCGCAAGATCATGGGGATCCCCGATCTGCGCCTCACCGCCACCTGTGTGCGCGTGCCGGTGCTGCGGGCCCATTCCGAGGCCGTGAACATCGAGTTCCACGAGCCCTTCCCGGTGGACGAAGCCCGCGAGCTGCTGCGCCATGCCCCCGGGGTGGAGCTGCTGGAGAACTTCGAGACCAACCGCTTCCCCATGCCCACCGACGTCACCGGCCGGGATCCGGTGGCGGTGGGCCGCATCCGCCAGGACCTCAGCGATCCCCACGCCCTGGAGCTGTGGCTCTGCGGCGACCAGATCCGCAAGGGGGCGGCCCTCAACGCCGTGCAGATCGCCGAGCTGCTGCAGCGCCCGGCCGAGGTTGAGGGAGGTGCCGTTTGAGCCGCGCTCCCTTCGGCCGGGTGCTCACCGCCATGGTCACGCCGTTCGGCTCTGACGGCGCGGTTGATCTGGAGCTGGCGGCCCGTCTCGCTGATCACCTGGTGAGCCACGGTTCCGATGGCCTGGTGCTCTGCGGCACCACCGGCGAATCGCCCACCCTCAGCTGGGCCGAGGAGCACGAGCTGTTCGCCGCCGTGCGCGATGCGCTGGCGGGTCGGGTCCCGCTCCTGGCCGGCAGCGGCAGCAACTGCACCGCCGAGGCGGTGGAGGCCACCCGCCAGGCCGCGGCCCTGGGCGCCGACGGGGCCCTGGTGGTGGTGCCCTACTACAACAAGCCACCGCAGGATGGGCTCGAGGCCCATTTCCGGGCCGTGGCCGAGGCGGCACCGGAGCTGCCGCTGATGCTGTACAACATTCCGGGCCGCACCGGCACCAGCCTGGCGCCGGCCACCGTGGCGCGGCTGCTCGATCTGCCCAACGTGGTGAGCTTCAAGGCCGCCAGCGGCAGCACCGACGAGGTGAGCGCCCTGCGGGCCGCCTGCGGTGATCGCCTGGCCATCTACTCCGGCGACGACGCCCTCACCCTGCCGATGCTGGCCGTGGGGGCCGTGGGTGTGGTGAGCGTGGCCAGCCATCTGGCCGGCGAGCGCATCGGCGCCATGGTGCGGGCCTTCTTCGCAGGCGACCTGGCAACGGCCCTGGACCTGCACGAGCACTTGCTGCCCCTCTGCAAGGCGCTGTTCTGCACCACCAATCCCATCCCGGTCAAGGCCGCCCTGGAGCTGAGCGGCTGGCCCGTGGGCGCCCCAAGACTTCCTCTCCTTCCCGCTGACGACACCGTGAAACAACGCCTCTCCGAAACCCTGGCTGCCCTGCGTCCCACCTGACGCCAAGGCTGATCCGCTCACGGCCTGTCACCCAGGCAGTGCATCCGAGCCACTTCAACCAATTCCTTTCAAGCGATTCCTACATGTCCAGTTCCAACGGCAGCAATAACAACGGCTCCAGGCAGCAGGCCCTGCGGGTGATCCCCCTCGGTGGCCTGCATGAGATCGGCAAGAACACCTGTGTGTTCGAGTACGGCGACGACATCATGCTGGTGGATGCCGGTCTCTCCTTCCCCAGCGATGGCATGCACGGTGTCAACGTGGTGATGCCCGACACCAGCTATCTCAAGGAGAACCAGAAGCGCATCCGCGGCATGATCGTGACCCACGGTCATGAGGATCACATCGGTGGCATTGCCCACCACCTCAAGAACTTCAACATCCCCGTGATCCATGGGCCGCGCCTGGCCCTGTCCCTGCTCACCGGCAAGATGGAGGAGGCCGGCGTGACCGACCGCACCATCCTCAAGACCGTGGCGCCGCGGGATGTGGTGAAGGTGGGTCAGCACTTCTCGGTGGAATTCATCCGCAACACCCACTCGATGGCCGACAGCTTCTCGCTGGCCATCACCACCCCCGTGGGCACGGTGATCTTCACCGGCGACTTCAAGTTCGACCACACTCCTGTGGACGGTGAGCACTTCGACATGGCCCGCCTCGCTCACCACGGCGAGCAGGGGGTGCTGTGCCTGTTCAGTGATTCCACCAATGCCGAGGTGCCGGGGTTCTGCCCGTCTGAGCGCTCGGTGTTCCCCAATCTCGATCGCCACATCGCCCAGGCCCAGGGCCGGGTGATCATCACCACCTTCGCCAGCTCGATTCACCGGGTGGCGATGATCCTGGAGCTGGCCCTCAAGAACGGCCGCAAGGTGGGTCTGCTGGGCCGCTCGATGCTGAACGTGATCGCCAAGGCCCGGGAGCTCGGCTACATGCGCGCCCCCGATGACCTGTTCGTGCCGATCAAGCAGATCCGTGATCTGCCCGACCGCGAAACCCTGCTGCTGATGACCGGCAGCCAGGGTGAGCCGCTGGCGGCCCTCAGCCGCATCTCCCGCGGTGAGCACCCCCAGGTGCAGGTGAAGACCAGCGACACCATCATCTTCTCCGCCAATCCCATCCCCGGCAACACCATCTCGGTGGTGAACACCATCGACCGGCTGATGATGCTGGGCGCCAGGGTCGTCTATGGCAAGGGCGAGGGCATCCATGTGTCCGGCCATGGCTTCCAGGAGGACCAGAAGCTGATGCTGGCCCTCACCAGGCCGAAGTTCTTCGTCCCGGTGCACGGCGAGCACCGCATGCTCGTGTGCCACAGCCGCACCGCCCAGGCCATGGGCGTGCCGGCCGACAACATGCTGATCATCGACAACGGTGATGTGGTGGAGCTCACTCCCGATTCGATCCGCCGCGGTGAGCCGGTGAAGGCCGGCATCGAACTGCTCGATGCTTCCCGCAACGGCATCGTCGACGCCCGGGTGCTCAAGGAGCGTCAGCAGCTGGCCGAGGACGGCGTGATCACCCTGCTGGCGGCGATCAGCACCGACGGCGTCATGGTGGCGCCGCCGCGGGTGACGCTGCGCGGTGTGGTCACCAGTGCCGACCCCCGCAAGCTCAGCCTCTGGGCCGAGCGCGAGATCACCTGGGTGCTGGAGAACCGCTGGAAACAGCTCTGCCGCACCAGCGGCGGCCAGGCCCCCGACGTCGACTGGGTGGGCGTGCAGCGCGAGGTGGAACTCGGCCTGCAGCGCCGCCTGCGCCGGGAGCTGCAGGTGGAGCCCCTGATTCTCTGTCTGGTGCAGCCCGCCCCCGCCGGCACCCCGGCCTACAAGGGCCGCGCCGACAGCGAACCGGATTCGCGCCCGTCAGCCCGGGGCCGCGGCGGCCGTGACGCCGGCCGCCCATCGCGCTCTGAGCGTTCTGCCCCCGGTCCTGCCGCCCGGTCCGCCGACCGCCAGGACCGTGCTCCCCGCCCCCAGCCGGAGCGCCAGCTGGCCACGGTCGGCGCCACTGCCACTGCCACTGCCACTGCCGCACCCGCTGGCGCCGGCGCTCCGGCTCCAGTCCAGGAGCCGGAATTCGCCGGCCGCACCCGCCGCCGCCGCTCGGCCGCAGCCGCCGGCTGAGCGGCGATGGCCCTCAGGCCAGCCGCACCCGCAGCAGCCCCCGGCTGAGCTCCTCCAGCTCCCGGGCGCTGAGGCGGGTGGGATCGAAGGCCAGAGGATCGGCCTGGCGGGGGGCCGCAGCGTTCTGCAGCTCCAGGTCCTGCGCGCGTCGGGGATCGGCCCGGGCCACCTCCAGCTGATCAGGCTCGTCCACCACCTCCACCACCAGCTCCTCCAGCCAGGGCATCGCCGCGCCCCCGCCGGCTGCCGCCGCCGTCACCGCACTGGGGGTGGCCGCCGGCTGCACCGCGGTGGGCAGGCCCTTCCCCTCCTCCACCTGCCGGCACTGCTGCAGGCCCTGCTCGGCGATCTCGCACAGGGTCGTTTCGCTGCAGTTGTCCAGCACGTCCTGGTAGTGACCGCGGGCGTCGTCCACCATCCCCAGGCCATAGAGGCGTGTGTGGCCCAGCAGCAGCCGCAGCCGCAACCGCACCGGGTCGGCCGGATCGGGCGGGAGATCACGCAGCAGCGCTTCGCTGAGCGCTTCCACCTGGGGCCACTCCCGCTCGCTGTAGAGCCGCTCGATCGTGGCGTAGCGCTGTTGCAGGATCTCGGGCGTGAGGCTCATGGGACCGCTTGGGCGGGATCACGGCAGAGCCACAGTGTGGAGCCTGCCCAGCGCAGCTGCCATCCGTCGCCCAGATCGGCCCGACCGGGGCCGCGCTCCGGCGCCAGCCGGTCCAGCGGCGCCTCCAGGCTTCGCGCCGGCCAGCGCCTGCCGCTGTGCGTCTCCAGCCAGTGCATCAGCAGCTGGGCCTGATTGCAGCGCTGCAGGGCCAGCAGCCGCCGCCGGTCCAGGCCTGCTGCCACCGCTCCGGGTGGTGCCGGCCTCAGCAGCGGCTGCAGTGCCAGTTGCAGCAGCTCGCCGGCGGCGGCCTCCGCCTGGGCCAGGTGTTCAGCCGCCCGGGCCATGCGGCGATCGGCTCCGGGGTGCAGGGCGTTGAGCACCGGTCCCACCTCCAGGCGCAGGCGGTTGCGGCTGTAGCGCCCGTCGGCGTTGCTGCGGTCGCTCCAGATCGGCAGCTCCAGCGTGCGGCAGATGCGGGCCGTGTCGCGGCGGTCGAACTCCAGCAGCGGTCGCACCAGCTCGATCGCCCCCGCCAGCTGGCGCCGCGGCCGCAGGCTGGCCAGGCCGCGCCGGTGACTGCCCCGGGCCAGGTTGAGCAGCAGGGTCTCGGCTCGGTCGGTGGCCGTGTGGCCGGTGAGCACCCGGGTGCTGTCCAGCTCCACTGCCCGCTGCGTCAGCCGCGCGTAGCGCCACTGCCGCGCCGCCGCCTCGGTGGGCCGCTCCCCGCCCTCCCGCTGCCAGTGCTCGACCCACAGCCTCAGCCCCCGGCTTTCGGCCCAGCCGGCCAGCTGGGCGGCCTGCTCGGTGGATTCCGGCCGCCAGCGGTGATCGCCGTGCCAGAGGTGGATCTGCCAGTCATGGCAGGCGCGCAGCTCCAGCAGCAGCCCCAGCAGGGCCATCGAGTCCTGCCCGCCGGACACCGCCAGCAGCAGCGGAGCACCCGCCGGCAGCAGGTCGGGGTGCCGCAGCAGCAGGCGGTGCAGCCGGTGATGGTCGCCGCTCCAGGGGGCCGTGGGCTTGGGGTGGGAGAATCACCCCACTGTGCTTCCCCCGGCATGTCGCGTCTCGATCGCCTGCCCGCCCCGCTGCGCTCAGCCCTCGGCGAGCGCCGCCTGCTCAAGGTGATCGCCGGCCTCACCAACTTCGATGCCGCCGGCGTTGTCCGCATCGCCAGCGCCGCCGGTCGCGGTGGCGCCGATCTGCTCGACATCGCCTGTGATCCGCAGCTGGTGCGCGCCGCCGCCGCCGCCGGCGGCCTGCCCATCTGCGTGTCGGCGGTGGATCCCGAGCTGTTTCCCCCCGCGGTGGAGGCCGGTGCCGCCCTTGTGGAGATCGGCAACTACGACGCCTTCTACCCCCTGGGCCGGGTCTTCGACGCTGCCGAGGTGCTCGCACTCACCCGCCGCACCCGCAGGCTGCTGAGCGAGGTGGTGCTGAGCGTCACCGTGCCGCACGTGCTGCCGCTCGATCAGCAGGAGCAGCTGGCGCTGGATCTGGTGGCCGCCGGGGCCGACCTGATCCAGACCGAGGGCGGCACCAGCGCCCGGCCCTTCAGCCCCGGCAGCCTGGGGCTGATCGAGAAGGCCGCCCCCACGCTGGCCGCCGCCCATGGCATCAGCCGGGCCCTGGCCACCGCCGGCCTGGACACCCCGGTACTCTGTGCCTCCGGCCTGTCGGCCGTCACCGTGCCGCTGGCGATAGCCGCCGGCGCCGCCGGCGTTGGCGTCGGCTCGGCCGTGAGCCGCCTTGGCGACGAGCTGGCCATGGTGGCCGTGGTGCGCGGTCTGCGCGAAGCCCTCCCGGCCGCCGCCGCCGCTGCGGCCTCCCGCCTGTAACAGCCCTGCGGCCAGGGGTTGCGGCCTCCGGATCCCCGTCTAGGTTGACGCCGCCTCGACCCCCCTCCCCTGTCATGGGTTCCCTGGTGTGGCTGCTGCAGTGGCCGATCCGCGCCCTGGTGCTGCTGCTCGTGGCCTGGCTCCCCCTCGGTGTGGAGGTGGACAGTTTTCCGATCGCACTGCTCGCCGCCGTGGTGATCGGTCTGCTGGGCACCCTGCTGATCTGGCCCCTCAAGCTGCTGCTCGGTCCCATCTGGGCGGTGACCAGCCTGGGAGGCCTGATCAGTCCCGTGAGCCTGCTGTTCAACTGGCTGATCACGGTGATCCTGTTCGGCCTGGCGGCTGCCCTGATCCAGGGGTTCCGGCTCAGGCGCGGGCTGCTCAGCGCCGTGCTCGGCGCGGTGGTCTACACGGTGATCTCCGCCATCCTGCTGCGCATGCTCGGCCTCGAGATCGACTTCACCCGGGCCGCCGCCCACCTCTCCGGCGCCGCGGCCTGAGCGCTGCCGCGGCCGGCAGGCCGCTCCGGTGAGAATGGAGCCATGGCCGGCCCCTTCCAGCTCCACGCTCCCTACGAACCCAGGGGTGATCAACCCGACGCCATCGCCGGCCTGGTGCGCGGGGTGGAGGGCGGCTGCCGCTATCAGACCCTGCTGGGTGCCACCGGCACCGGCAAGACCTTCACGATCGCCAATGTGATCGCCCGCACCGGCAGGCCCACCCTGGTGCTGGCCCACAACAAGACGCTGGCGGCGCAGCTGTGCAACGAGCTGCGGGAGTTCTTCCCGAACAATGCCGTCGAATACTTCATCTCCTACTACGACTACTACCAGCCCGAGGCCTATGTGCCGGTCTCGGACACCTACATCGCCAAGACGGCGTCGATCAACGAGGAGATCGACATGCTGCGGCACTCGGCCACCCGCTCGCTGTTCGAGCGCCGTGATGTGATCGTGGTGGCCTCGATCAGCTGCATCTACGGCCTGGGGATCCCCAGCGAATACCTCAAGGCCGCGGTGAAATTCCAGGTGGGCGACACGCTCAACCTGCGCGGCTCCCTGCGGGAGCTGGTGAACAACCAGTATTCCCGCAACGATGTGGAGATCAGCCGCGGGCGCTTCCGTGTGCGCGGCGATGTGCTGGAGATCGGTCCCGCCTACGAAGACCGGTTGGTGCGCATCGAGCTGTTCGGCGACGAGGTGGAGGCGATCCGCTATGTGGATCCCACCACCGGCGAGATCCTCCAGAGCCTGGACACGATCAACATCTACCCGGCCAAGCACTTCGTCACCCCCAAGGAGCGGCTCCAGGAGGCGATCCGGGCGATCCGTGCCGAGCTGCGCGAGCGCCTCGACGTGCTCAACGGCCAGGGCCGGCTGCTGGAGGCCCAGCGGCTCGAGCAGCGCACCACCTACGACCTGGAGATGCTGGAGCAGGTGGGCTACTGCAACGGCGTGGAGAACTACGCCCGCCACCTGGCCGGCCGCGCCGCCGGCACGCCGCCCGAGTGCCTGATCGACTACTTCCCCGATGACTGGCTGCTGGTGGTGGACGAATCCCACGTCACCTGCTCCCAGCTCCAGGCGATGTACAACGGCGACCAGAGCCGCAAGCAGGTGCTGATCGAGCATGGCTTCCGCCTGCCCAGCGCCGCCGACAACCGGCCCCTCAAGGCCGAGGAGTTCTGGGAGAAGGCCCGCCAGACGATCTTCGTGAGTGCCACCCCCGGTGATCTGGAGCTCGGCCGCAGCGAGGGGCGGGTGGTGGAGCAGGTGATCCGGCCCACCGGCGTGCTCGATCCGGTGGTGGAGGTGCGCCCCACCGAGGGCCAGGTGGACGACCTGCTGGCGGAGGTGCGGCTGCGGGCCGACAAGGGCGAGCGGGTGCTGGTGACCACCCTCACCAAGCGCATGGCCGAGGACCTCACCGACTACCTGGCCGAGAACGGCGTGCGGGTGCGCTACCTGCACTCGGAGATCCACTCGATCGAGCGCATCGAGATCATCCAGGACCTGCGCAACGGCGCCTACGACGTGCTGGTGGGGGTGAACCTGCTGCGCGAGGGCCTCGACCTGCCGGAGGTGTCGCTGGTGGCGATCCTCGACGCCGACAAGGAGGGCTTCCTGCGGGCCGAGCGCTCCCTGATCCAGACCATCGGCCGTGCCGCCCGCCACGTGGAGGGGATGGCCCTGCTCTACGCCGAGAACCTCACCGATTCGATGGCCCGGGCGATCGATGAAACCGAGCGCCGCCGGGCCATCCAGCAGGCCTACAACGAGAGGCACGGCATCACGCCCACGGCGGCGGGCAAGCGGGCCGGCAATGCGATCCTGGCGTTCCTGGAGGTGTCGCGGCGCCTCAACGACGATCAGCTCGAACAGGCCAGCGAGCAGGCCGAGCACAACGAGGTGCCGCTGGATTCTCTGCCGGAGCTGATCCAGCAGCTGGAGGAGAAGATGAAGAAGGCGGCCAGGAACCTGGAGTTCGAGGAGGCCGCCAACCTGCGTGATCGCATCAAGGGCCTGCGCCAGAAGCTGGTGGGCAAGGCCTGAGCCGCTACTCCGGTGCCTCCGTGCCCTCGGCCCGGTGGCTCACCGCACCGCCAAGCCCGAAGGCGGCGTGCACCGTCTGCAGGGCGCGCACGCCGTCGGCGGCCGCCACCACGCAGCTGGTGCGGATCTCGCTGGTGGCGATCATCTCGATGTTGATGCCCGCCAGCGCCAGGCTGCGGAACATGCGCGCCGCCGTGCCGGCGGTGCAGGGCATGCCCGCCCCCACGGCGCTGACGCGGGCGATGGCCGGCCCCTCCTCGAAGCGCGAGCCGGACCACTGCCGCAGCAGCGGCTCCAGGGCCCGCTCGGCCCGGCAGCGCTCGTCGCGCCGCAGGGTGAAGCTCATGTCGCGGCTGAGCTGACCGGCCTCGGCGTGGATGCGTTCCGACTGCACGATCGCATCGAGGCTGATGCCGGCATCGGCCAGGGCGCGGCAGACGGCGGCGGCGGTGCCGGGACGGTCCGGCACGCGCCGCACGGCCACCTGGGCCTGGTCGCGGTCCAGGGCCACGCCGCGCACCGGTGGGGCATCCAGCCGGCAGAGCTCCGGGTTGTGCTGCAGCTGGCCCTCATGCAGCTCGAAGGCCTCGGCGGCGGCCCGCAGGGCCCGCTGGCCCTGGTCGCCGGCCACCAGGCAGCTCACCTTCACCTCGCTGGTGGCGATCAGGCGCAGGTTGACGCCGCAGCGGGCCAGGGTGTCGAACAGGCGGGCGGCCACGCCGGGCCGGCCCATGATCCCGGCGCCGGAGATGCTGAGCTTGGCCAGACCTCCCTCCCCCCGCAGGCACGCGCCGCCCTGGTCGGTGCTGTCGGCCGGTTCGGCGCCCATGGCGATGAGCACCTCGCGGCACACCAGCTGGGCGTGGTCGAGGTCGGTTTCCGGCAGGGTGAAGGCGATGTCGTTGGAGGCCCCCTCGTGGGTGGCCTGCACGATCAGGTCCACGTTCAGGCCGGCGGCGCCCAGAGCCTCGAACAGCTGGGCCGCCACCCCGGGGCGGTCGGGCACGTGGGAGAGGGCCACCACGGCCTGGCGGGTTTCCAGCTGGGCACCATCGACGGGCTTGCCCAGCTCCAGTCCGCCGCTGCCGATCGGCTGGGGACTGCCGCTGGTGAGCCGGGTGCCCGGGGCCTCACTCCAGCTGGAGCGCACCACCAGGGGCACCCCGTAGTTGCGCGCGATCTCCACGGCCCGCGGATGCAGCACCGCGGCGCCGAGGCTGGCCAGCTCGAGCATCTCGTCGCAGGTCACCGAGTCCAGAAACTGGGCATCGGCCACCTTGCGCGGATCGGTGGTGAGCACCCCCGGCACGTCGGTGTAGATCTCGCAGGCCTGGGCGCCGAGGGCCGCCGCCAGGGCCACCGCCGAGGTGTCGGAGCCGCCGCGCCCCAGGGTGGTGATCTCGGGGGTGCCGGCGGCGCCACTGCTGGTTCCCTGGAAGCCCGCCACCACCACCACCTGGCCGTCGTCGAGCAGCCGCCGCAGCCGCTCGGTGCGGATCTCCAGGATGCGGGCACGGCCGTGGGCCGACTCGGTGACGATGCCGGCCTGGGTGCCGGTCATCGACACGGCCGGCACCCCCAGGGCATGCAGGGCCATCGACAGCAGGGCGATCGACACCTGCTCGCCGGTGGAGAGCAGCATGTCCATCTCCCGCTGGGGCGGGTCGCTGCAGATCGCCCGGGCCAGGCCGGTGAGCTCGTCGGTGGTGTGGCCCATGGCCGACACCACGATCACCAGCTCGTGGCCGTCCTCGCGGGACTGGGCGATGCGCCGGGCCACCGCCTGGATGCGCTCCACGTCGGCCACCGAGGTGCCCCCGAACTTCTGAACCAGCAGGGCCATGGCACCGCGGCCGCCCCACGCGGTCCGCACATCGATCGCAGCGATTATCTGCCCTCAGCCCCCGGCTGCCGTTCCCTGCAGGCTGGCGGTGTCCAGCAGGAAGCCATCGCGGAAGGCGGCCCCGGGCTCGGCGCCGCGCTTGAGGTCGGCCTCCACCTCCAGCAGCTGGCCCAGCAGCCGCAGGAAGCGCCCGGGACTGCGGCCGCGGATCTGCTTGCGCAGCACGTAGATCCGCTTGGGATTGCCGATGCCGGCCGCCTTGGCGATGGTGGCCACGTCCTGTTCGCCCTGGCGATCGAGCAGGGCCACCCACAGCCAGCCGCGGATCTGACCGCTGAGGGTGGCCACGATGCGCAGCGCCGGTTCGCCGGCGGCCAGCAGATCGTCCACCAGGGCGATGGCCTCGGCGGGCTGGCCGGCCAGCAGGGCATCCCCCACCGCCAGGGCGGTGGTGCTGTGGCCGCCCACCAGGGCCCGCACCGCCGCCCCGCTGATCGCCCCGCCATCGCCGGCGTAGAGGCTCAGTTTCTCCAGTTCGCCGGCCAGCCGGGCGCTGTCGTTGCCGACGGCGGCGGAGAGGGCCTCGGCGGCCGCCGGCTCCAGCTGCAGCCCCAGCTCCCGGGCGGTGCGGGCCACCAGCTCCACCTGGCCGGCGCTGTCCCACACCGCCGGCAGGGTGAAGCTGCGCTCGCTGGCCAGGCCGGCCTTGACCAGCTTCTGCAGGGCCTTGGTGGTGCGCAGGCGGCCGTCGGGCTTGGCCGGGTTGATCAGCAGCAGGTGGCAGCTCCCGGGGATCAGCTCCAGGGTTGACTCCAGCTGAGCGGCCTGCTCGGCGGGGCATTGGTTGCAGAAGGGACTCCGCTGCAGCACCACCACCCGGGCCCCGCTGCCGAACGGCGCCGTGCGGGCCTCCTCCAGGGCCCGGGCCGCCTGCTCCGGGTCGTTGCCGTCGAGGCGGCTGAGGTTGATCGCCGCCCAGGCGGGATCCACCAGGTCGCCGATCAGGGCCTCCACGGCCCGGGTGCGGGCCGCCTCGTCGTCGCCCCAGAGCAGGTGGATGGGCATCAGGCCAGGGCCGGGAGGATGGGCAGCTCGATGGCGTCCAGCGGAGGCCGGCGCTGCAGCAGCTGCCCATCGTTGCTCAGCAGCAGCGCCGCCCCAGCACTGATGGCGCAGGCCAGCTCCAGGGCGGCCATGGCGCTGAGGCCGCCGGCCGCCGCCGGCCCCCGGCGCAGGCGAGCGGCAGCCTCGGCCACGGCGGCATCCGCAGCCACCACCTGCCAGGCCTGGACGTCGGCGAACACCTGGCGGTAGCTCAGGGCCCGGCCCTCATGGCCCTGGCTGAGCGGGCCCTCGAGCAGCCGCATCAGGCTGACGCTGCTGATCTGGCCACGCCACAAGCCACTGGCGATGCCCTCCAGCAGCCTGCTGAGCAGCCCGCGCCTGGGCGCGGTTCCCTGCAGAAAGCCGATCAGGGCCGAGGCCTCGAAGCCGATCAGGGCCCCGTGGGGGAGCAGGTGGGGATCCCATGGACGCCCAGGGGCTGGGGCGCTGGTCTGGCCCTGGGGCCAGTAGCCGCGGCCACTGCCCCGCAGCTCCAGCAGGCGACGGCGCTGGGGCACCTGACGCTGGTGGAGCGGCACCAGGGCGGCCACCGGCTGACCGTTGCGGTTGATCACCAGCTGCTCGCCGGCCTCGGCCCGGCTGAGCAGTTCCGGCAGGCGCCGCCTGGCCTCCTGCACCCCCAGGGACTCGGACATGGGCGCGACGGCAGGGGTGTGGCGGCTCGATCCTGATTCTGTACAGGCTGTACAGCCGGGGCATCGGCCAGACCACACCAATCAGCATGCATCGGCCAGGACGCCCCAGCCCCAGCCCGGCCAGCTGCCGCGGCTCAAGCATGGTGAGGGCGCTGAGCAGTCAGTGCAGCCGCCACCTCCAGCCACCTCCAGCCACCTCACAATTCCACCTCCCCCTCAACCTCCCCCTCAACCTCAACCTCAACCTCAACCTCAATC
>JBFLKL010000275.1:0-6715 GCA_040883175.1 Synechococcaceae cyanobacterium
GCGCTCGGCCACTGCCGCCAGGCCCAGGGCGAGCAGGGCCTGGCCGAGCGCCTCCACGGCCTGCAGCGGCTGCAGGGTTCGGCCCTGGCTGAGGCCCTGGGCCGGCGCGAAGCCCTGCTGCGCCTGGTGGATCCCCACGCCCTGGGCGACTTCCGCTGGCTGGCCTTCGCCCGTGCCGGCCGGAGCGCTCCGACCTGGCCACTGCCCCGCTTCCTGCGGGAGCCGACCGAGGCCTGACCCAGAGCGCCTCCACCCCGGCTATGGTTCTGCGCCTCAAGACGCCACCGTGCCCGACCCCTTCCGACCGCTGGAAGCCCTGGTGCTGCTCACGGCCCTGGTGGGATTCCAGGGGTTGATCTGGCGCCGCAATCTTTTTCTGCGCGCCCTTTGCCTCGATGTGATGGGCACCGGTTCGGTGGCACTGTTCGTGCTCGTGGCGGCCCGCAGCGGACTGCGCACCCCGATCCTGGCCCGGGGTGAGCTGGGAGTGCCAACGCTGCCCACGGTGGCCTGGGCCGACGCCATCCCCCAGGCGGTGATCCTCACCGCCATCGTCATCGGCCTGTCGATCCAGGCCCTGCTGCTGGTGGTGATCGCCCGGCTCTCGCGCCTCGATCCACTGCTCGACACCGGCAGCTTCGAGCGTCTGCTGTACGAGTCCACCGCTGAGGCGGCTTCCCGGGGACGCTCCTGAGTCCGATGCCGTCGCTGAACCTGCTGATCGCATGGCTGCTGCTGCCCTTTCTGGCCGCTTTCAGCTCAGCTCTGCTGCCGCGGATGGGCCGTTGCCTCGCCCTGGTCTGCGCCCTCGCCACCCTGGCCTGGGGCCTCTGGGCCGGGGTGCCTGAGCACCACATGGTGTTCGAGCTGATCGGCAGCCTCGGGGTGCAGCTGCAGCTCGATGCCGTGGCGGCCCCGTTCCTGCTCCTCAACGGCCTCGTGGTGCTGGCGGTGCTGGTGGACGGCTGGCGCCAGCCACCACCACCGGGTCCCTTCCTGCTGCTGCTGATGGTGCTGCTGGGTGGCCTCAACTCCGCCTTTCTGGCCACCGATCTGGTGAGCCTCTACGTGGCCCTGGAGGTGGTGAGCATCACCGCCTTCCTGCTGATCCTGCAGCGCCGGGAACCCCGCCAGCTGTGGATCGCCCTGCGCTACCTGGTTGTGGGCGGCGGAGTGATGACCCTGTTCCTGATCGGCGCCGGCCTGGTCTACCTGCACACCGGCAGCTTCCGGCTGCAGCCGCTGCAGACCCTGCCCAGCGGAGACCCTGCCCTGGCTGTGGCCATGGCCCTGGTGATGCTGGGTCTGCTCACCAAGGCGGGGGTGTTCCTGAGTGGTCTGTGGCTGCCCCAGACCCATGCCGAGGCCCCGGCCCAGGTGTCGGCTCTGCTCTCGGGGGTGGTGGTTGCCGGTGGCCTCTGCCCCCTGTTGCGGCTGGCCCTGCTGCTGCCGGGCCTGCAACCGGTGTTCAGCTGGGTCGGTCTGGCCAGTGTGACGCTCGGGCTGGTGTACGCGCTCGGCGATGGCGATCTCAAGCGGCTCCTGGCCTGGAGCACCCTGTCGCAGATGGGCTTCGCCCTGCTCAACCCCGCCGCCGGTGGTGTCTACGCGCTCGGCCACGGCCTGGCCAAGGCCACCCTGTTCCTGGCGGCCGGGCGGGTGCCGAGCCGTGATCTCTCACTCTGGGGACGGCAGCCGCTGGCCCCCGCCCTGGGCCTGGCCGTGCTGGTGGGCTCGCTGTCGATCGCCGGGGCCCCTCCCCTGCTCGGCTACTACACCAAGACCACCCTGGCGACGCTGCCGATCACCGGCCTGCCCGGGCTTTCGGCGCCGGTCACACTCTGGCTGCTGCCCCTGCTGATGGTGGGCACCGCGGCGGTGTACGCACGCCTCTGCTGGCTGCAGCTGGGTGGTGGCTGGCAGGTTGCGGCGCCGGGCGCGCTGCTGCTCACCGTGGTGCTGCTGCTGATGGGGGTGCTGGGACCGCTGCGGCCCTCCGGTCTGGCGAGCCTGAGCACCGCGGGCGCCGGCAAGGCCATGGCCGTGCTGGCCGCCGGCGCCGGTGTGGAGGCCCTGCGCCGTGTCGTGGGCCGTCTGGCCCCGGGTCTGCGCCTGCCGTTGCCGGATCTGGAGCGGATGGTCGATCTGGTCGGTGCCCTGGGCATGGTGGGAGTGGGCCTGCAGCTGGCCCTGCTGCGACTGGAACCGGTGAGCGCGGAACTGGCCGAGAGCGCCGAACTGGCGGTGCGGGAGGTGGCATGGCTCGGCTGATCGTGATCACCCTGCGTCTGTTGATCTGGCTGCTGCTCACCGCCGATCTGGATCTGGCGAACGTGGCCATCGGTCTGGTGGTGGCCCTGGCCCTGCCGCTGCCCCGGCGGCTGCGGCGGCTCTCCCTGCAGGAGCTGGCCCGGGCTTTCGCTGCCAGCCTGGGGGCCCTGCCCCAGGCCTACCGGGAAGCCGTGCAGCTGCTGCTGCACCCCCGGGCCGAGCTCAGCGAAGTGCATGACGAGCCGGTGCTGCTCCCGGGCCATCCCTCGAGCGCGCTGGTGTTCCTGGATGTGTTCCGCATCACCCTGACCCCGTTCACGATCGCCCTCGGCCTCGACCAGGGCGGCCGCAGCTATCGCGTGCACCAGCTGGTGATCCCGGAGAGACGGCGATGAGCGTGTTGCTGTTCGGGATGGTGCTGGCTCTGTTGCTGCCGATCCTGGTGGTGTGCCGCCGCACCGATGTGTGGCATCGGCTGGCCGCCTTCGCCAGCGTGTCCACCAAGGTGGCGATGGTGATGCTGGTGGTGTCGGTGGTGCGGGACGACTGGATGGTGGGCGTGGTGGGGGTGATCGTGCTCAGCGTCGGCAACGGCGCCGTGATGCTGCTGGCCAACCTGCTGCAGGGGGTGGAGGGATGACGGGCGGGCTGCTGAGCGACGCGCCGGCGTTTCTGGCGACACTGGCCCAGGCCGCCAGCGCCCTGCTGCTGCTGCTGGGGCTGGTGTTCTGGTTCGCCGGCAGCTGGCCCCTGCTGGGCCGCTCCAGCTACCTCACCAAGCTGCACTACCTGGGCATCTCCGACACCCTCGGCTCGGCGCTGATGCTGCTGGGGCTGCTCCTGCGCTTCCAGCGCGAGTGGCCGCTGCTGGTGCTGGCGCTGCTGTCCCTGGTGGTGTGGAACACGATCTTCGGCTATGTGCTGGCGGCCTGCTCCCAGCCCCGCCGGCGCTCCTGAACCGTGTCCATGACCCTCGGCTCCGACCTGCCCCTGCTGCTGCCGCTGACGGCCCTGCTGCCGCTCACGGCCATCCTGGTGGTGCTGCAGCGAAACCCCTATCAGACACTGGTGCTGCGCGGCATCCTCGGCGCCGTGGCGGCCCTGATCTATGCATTGCTCGGAGCGGCCGACGTGGCCCTCACCGAGGCCCTGGTGGGCACCCTGCTCTCCACCACCCTCTACGCCGTTGCCCTGCGCTCCTCGATGGTGCTGCGCCTGGCCTGGCCGCCGGCCAGCGAGCCCCTGCCGCCGCAACTGCGCCAGCAGCTCGAGGCGTGGCTCGATCCGCTCAACCTGCGCCTGGAGCTGGTGCAGCAGGTCGAGGCCGGCGACCTGCATGGCCTGCTCGAGTGGCAGCCGGAGACCGCCGTGCTGCGGCTGCGGCTCCACAGCCCACGCCTGCTGCAGCGCCTCGCCGCCCTGCCCCGCTCCGGCAGCTGGGGCACCCTCGACGACGCTCTGCAGCTGCTCACGGCCGGCGCCGACGCTGTCCCGACGGACCGCGGGGAGGTGGCTGGATGCTCGCCGGAGTGCTGAGGCTGGTCTACGGACCGGCGGCCGTGCTGCTCTGCCTGATGCCCCTGGCCCTGGCCCTGCCGCCACTGCCCGACGTCACGGCCACGGTGACCGAGCTGCTGGAGGCCGGACGCGTGCCCAACCTGGTGGCCACGGTGATCCTCTACACCCGGCTTTACGACACGGTGGCGGAGGTGGTGGTGTTCACCCTGGCCTCGATCGGTGTGCGCTGGATCTTCAGCGGTGATCCCCTGCAGAGCCGCATCCGCGCGCTGCGGGATGCCCCCTCGGTGGTGCTGTGCCAGCTGGGGGCCACCGTGTGTGCCCTTGTGGCGGTGGAGCTGGCGCTGCGCGGCCACCTCTCCCCCGGCGGCGGTTTCGCGGCAGGGGTGGCCGGCGGCACCGCCATCGGCCTGCTGCTGATCAGCGGCTCGCTGCGTCTGGTGGACCGCTTCTACAACCGCTACCGGGCCGATCTGTGGGAGAAGGGTGCCGTGGTGGTGTTCCTGCTGCTGGCCTTTCTCAGTCTGGAGGGGCTGGGGCCGGCCATGGGCGGCCGCTTCGGCGCGATCGCCAGCGGTGGCTGGATCCCCCTGCTGAACATCCTGGTGGCGCTCAAGGTGACCCTGGGGTCCTGGGCGATGGTGCAGCTGCTGGTGCGCTACAGGGGGCTGCTCTGAGGGCTGCTCTGAGTCTCCGGCTCAGCTGTGGTCCTGGCGTTTTCAGCTCCGTTGAGAGGCGGGAATCCTCAGCAGCAGTGCAGCGCCGTTCTGGGTGGTGATCACACCGGTCTTGCGGAAATGGGCGAGAGCTTTGGTCACCGTGACCCTCGTCATCCCGGCCAGATCGGCCAGCTGTTGGTGGGTGAGAGCTTTGTCGCCAAAGGTCAGAAGCACCCCCTGGCTGGTCATGGTTCCGAAGCGGCTGGCCAGCCAATCGAGCAACTGCAGAAGCCTGTTTTCGGCGGGTCGCACCCTGCTGAGCGACAACAGAACGGTGACCTGGTGCAACTGATCCTCAAGAAATTCGCGTTCCATGGTTGCCGACGTCTCCTCCTCTTCCACCATCACCGGCGAGAGACTGCGCAGTTCCACGCCTGAGGGCGCGATCAGCTCAGGGATCACCACCTCACCTGGACCCCATACGCTCAGCGTCAGCGGGTCTCCCCCGGCTCCCCAGCGGGCCAGCCAGACGTAACCCTTCTGAATTCGCCAGCTGAGGTTATTGGGAAGCGCTTCGCCGGCCCGCAGGCTCAGGCGAAGCCAACGATGAGAGATCGAGACAGCCATCATGGAGAGGGGAGCGAAACAGGAGGGGGAGCCAAACAGGCGAGGTTAATGTGTGCGAACCTCTTGTAACTTGCCTGAAGCCTAGTTGTTGACCGTGCGTAATCGGATGCTGTGCCTACAGGTTTTTAGATTGGATTCATAAGCCGTCTTGATTTCACTCTGGCCTTTGCTTCTGCGGCTAAAGACAACTCTGTCCACTGCAGTTCGGCTGTTCTGGTGTACCTAACCAGCAAAAAGCCTGCAGCGTCCCTCTGCCGGAGGGGAGCTGCAGGCGATCCAGGACTGTGCCCGCGGGCGTTCGTCGAGCGTTTTGTCTGGCTGGCTCGCGTTCAGGGAGCCTGGGGGGCCAGCTCCTGACGCCCTCCGATCACAAGCCGCAGCAGGATCGGAGCCAGGAACGTGGTGCCGATCACCATCAGCAGAATCGCAGCCTCCAGGGCAGGACTGAGAAGCTTCGCCTGTGTGCCGAGGCCCAGGAAGATCAGGCCCACCTCCCCACGCGGCATCATTCCCAGACCCACCACGAGTCGGTTGGTGGGGTCCTTGCTGGTGTAACTCCAGCCCGCCGCCACTTTTCCAGCCACCGCCACCACGAGCAGGAACATCGCCACGATCAGTCCCTCGCGGTTGGCGGGGTCGAACGGGTTCAACACCGAGAGATCCATGCCGGTGCCGATCAGCACGAAGAACACGGTGGCGAACAGCGCCACCAGCGGTTTCACCGCCGTGTCGATGTCGTGGGTGTGCTTGGAGGCACTGAGGATGAGGCCGGCGGCGAAGGCCCCGAGCGCGGCCTCCAGACCGATGGCCTGGGCAGCGAAGCAACTGAGCGTGAGCACCACGAAGCTCGCGACGGCCACATCCCCAGGGGCCTTGAGGCGATCCACCACCCAGTCGAACACCGGAGCGGCGGTACGGCTCAGGAACAGGGCCGCAGCCACGAACACCACAGCGGCTGCGCAGAGCTTGAGGATCGGACCGATGGTGAAGGCACCGCCACCGGCCAGGGAGACCACCACCGCCAGGATCACGATGCCGAGGATGTCGTCGAGCACCGCGGCGCCGATCACGATCTGGCCCTCCTTGCGCTTCAGCCACTGCAGCTCCCCGAACACACTGGCGGTGATGCCGATCGAGGTGGCGGTCATGGCCGCACCTGCGAACACCGCAGGGATCAGGGGCACATGAAAGAAGTAGTAGAGACCGGCGGTTCCGAGCGCAAACGGCAGCACGACTCCGGTCACGGCCACGGTGGTGGCCTGCAATCCCACGGCCACCAGTTCATCGAGTTCGCTCTCGAGTCCAGTGAGGAAGAGGAGGGCGAACAGACCGATCTGGGAGACGGCCTGAAGGCTGGGGAAGGTTTCGCGGTAGATGTCGGCGACGGTGTCCTGCGGCACGTCAGCCAGGGATCCGACAAGCCCCAGAACCACCTGGCTGAGCTGGGCCTGGGCATCCGGAGGCAGCACGAGATGGAGGCCGGACGCGCCGATGAGCACGCCCGCCACGAGTTCACCCAGGATGGTGGGCAGCTGCAGGCGGACCATCAGCTCGGCGATGGTGCGGGCGGCTACGAAGATCACGAGAAAGCGGCCGACCCCGATCAGGGTTTCGGCCACTTCGATCTGATGACTGCCGAC
>JBFLKL010000276.1:0-13231 GCA_040883175.1 Synechococcaceae cyanobacterium
ATGGATACAGGCAGAGTCAGTCTTCTTGGACTACTGACAGTACCCTCATCGTATTCCGAGATAGTCAGAACCGGCTGAACCCCCTGGCTCAGGTTCTTGACGTGGCACCTTGGCAGTTCTCCGCCAATGACTTTGTCACTGTCTAGCCTCCCTGGGCTTGCGGCTCATGGTCCTGGCCCCCGTTTTCCAGCGGCCATTCGTGCGCCAGCTGCTCAAACGAGGGGTGGCCATGCTCCACCCAGAGGAAGCTGCGATGGACCAGTGACGGTTTGAACACCGTAAAGAACCGTAGCGCAGTCAGCGTGGCCGCTGTTTCCAACGGCCCCACGAACCCTCCCGTTGGCAGCGTTTCTCGCCTCAGCCGCCGCACCTGCTCCTCACTGAGACAGAACAGCCCGGAGTGAGGATTGGCGGTGCGGTCGAAGACCACCTCCTGCCCGTCCCAGAACTGACCCCGTCCCGCGCTGCGCTGCGGTCGGGTGAACTGGCCGATGAAACCCTCCCGCAGTGGTCCATCCACCAGCAGTCGCTGGCCGCGCCGTCCCCGGATCAGCTCATAGCGATGGGGCATCAGCACGGCCTTGTGCTGGCAGCCCGCCACGAACCAGGCCTGCTTGTCGAAGAAGAGCGGATCGCCGATCACCAGGTCGTCCTCCAGATAGAGCACCAGATCACTCACCGGATCGCTCTGGATCAGCCAATCGCGCGTGGCCAGGGGCAGCAGGCGTGGATCCTCCAGTTGCAGCCGGTGCAGGGTGAGCCGATCGCCGAACTGCTCCACCACTTCCTCCAGCAGAGCGTCGCCACAGGTGAACAGATGCAGTTCCAGTGCGATTCCAGCCAGCGCCTGCTCGCCTCGAAGCAGGGGGCCGCTGTCATTCAGCTGCCGTCGGCCGATGTTGAGCACCAGATCATGGCCGCTGCGTTCAAGCCCCAGCAGCGCCGCCAGGCAGCGCCCCAGCGCCAGGCTGCGGGCAAAGCGTGCCCCCGGCCTGCCCGATCCGTAGCCCGTGCCACCGCTCCGCTCGCGGAAGAAGTGCGGGATCGCCACCCGCACCCGCAGCGTTGGCACCGTTGCCGGCGGATCGGATCGTTGGGACGTCGTCACGGGGCGGGCCGCAGTTGCCCACTTTTACTTCCCCCCAGCGCAGGGCCGCTCCCACACATCCCTGATAATCTTCCCCCGCACAGCCAAGGTGTCGCATGCTCCTCCGCAGAGCAAACAGTTGGGATTGGCTGTTCGTCTCTCTTCTGCTGGCACTCTTCCCTGCCTTCAGCGCCATCAGTGGTCAGGACGTCAACTATGACGCGCGCAACTATCACCTCTACTCCTCGCTGACGTTTCTCGCCAACGACTACGGCTCTGACCTGCTCCCCGGCGGCACCCAGACCTTCCTGAACCCTCTGGCCAGTCTGCCGGCCGCCTGGTTGTACACCGGCAGCATGATCATCGGGCCACTTCTTCCCACACTGCTTCTCTCCCTGCTCCAGGGTTTCGCGCTGGTCGGTATCTACGCGATCGGCCTGCTCCTCCTGGCAGGCGATCGCCCTCTCGCTTTCCTGGCTGCGCTCCTGGGTGGGAGCGCCCCCCTCGTGCTGTCGGAGGCGGGGAACACGATGGCTGATCTCACCCTGTCGCTGCTGAGCGTCAGCAGTCTCTGGTGCGCCCTGCGTGCGGTGTCCGGGCCCGGTGGGCCGACGCAGCGGCGCTGGCTTCTGGCGCTGGCGGCAGGGCTGCTTGGAGCGGCGGTTGGGATGAAGCTCACCTTCGTGATCACCATGCCGCTGCTGGCGGCGGTGCTGCTGCTGGGTCCTCCGCCGTCCCAGGGGCTGCGACAGGCGCTGCACAGGATTCCGCAGGCCACCGGGCTCGTGCTGCTGCCCTTCCTGCTCAGCATCTCGCTGTTCGCTTCACCCCAGCTGATCCATTCCAGCCTGAACACGGGCAGCCCGATCTTCCCCCTGTTCAACAACCACTTCCGCTCCCCACTGCATGAGGATGTGCACCCCAGCGAGGGGCGTTTCCAGCCCGACTCATGGCCAGCGTTTCTGCTCGCCCCCCTGTTCGATTTCACCGACAGCTTCTTTCCCCCCTTCGATCCGCAGCAGGATCTGCAGACTCGCCGTTCCGAGGTCCGCTTTCGTGACCTTCGCCCGCTGCTGTGGGCGCTGAGCAGCCTGGCCCTGCTATCGTTACCCGCCCTGCGGCATCGGCTGGGACGGCTGCAGGCCGCCCTGGTGCTCGGGTTGGCGTCCTCCTATGTCTTCTGGCTGGCTCTCAGCGGCATCGGCCGCTATGCCATCCCCCTGCAACTGCTCCAGGGCCTGGTGATCGCCCTGCTCTGCAGGCAGCTCACCGCCGGCCTGGCCTTGCCGCGGCGGCCCTGGCTGCCCTCCCTGCTGCTCGCGGCGGCGCTGGTGTGCAGCCTGGCCAGCCAGATCATCCCCAGCTGGGGACGCACGGGCTTCGAGAGTCACTGGACCACGATCAGCTCGGCCTCCGCACCCGCACTGGTGCCCCTGCGGGACGGTCGGCTTCAGTTTCCGGCTGATGTGCCCGTGGTGCTGCTCGATCGCCCGATCGGCTGGGTCAAGTCCCACACCCTGGCCAGCGGCAATCCCCTGCTGAACTGGGATCCTGGGATCGCGCCGGCTTCTGTGGGCCATTCGAAGCTGCCGATGGTGCACCGTGGCCTTCAGCAGCGGCTGCTGGACAGTGGCGTCTCGTCGTTCCTCGTGCTTGTGATTCCCCGAGGCGACGCACTGCCGGCCGAACGGCTGCGCACCTTCCTCGCTGAGGCGCCCCTGATCACCGCCGCCGGCTTCGAAGCGGGTCCCTGTTCCCACTACCAGACCGGCCCCGGAGTGGAGGACTTCAGCCTTTGCTCCGTGGCACGTCCTTCAGCGGAACCGTCCGGATCGGCTGGATAAGATTCCCCGCAACATCAAGGACGGCGAACTTGCCCGCATCTGCAGAGCCCCAGCTCAGTTTCGTCATCCCCTGCCTCAATGAGGCGACCACCCTCGCCGCCACCATCCGTGATTGCCATCGCGGTGGGGATGCCAGTGGTCTCTCCTACGAAGTCGTGGTTGCGGACAATGGCAGCTCCGATGGCTCTGTTGAGATCGCACTCCATGAGGGGGCCCGCGTGGTTGCCGTGCCCGTCCGTGGCTATGGGGCCGCCCTGCGGGCCGGTATCGCGGGGGCGAAGGGCAGCTTTGTGATCATGGGCGATGCCGATTCCACCTACCGCTTCGATCAGGCCCCCCTGTTCCTGAAGCCCCTGCAACAAGGAGCCGATCTGGTGATGGGCAACCGCTTCAGGGGCACGATCGAGCCGGGGGCGATGCCGTTCCTGCATCGCTATCTCGGCAATCCCGTCCTCAGCCTGCTTGGGCGGATTCTGTTCGGCATCGAGGTGGGCGATTTCCACTGCGGACTGCGGGCCTTTCGCCGCAGCTCGATCAAGGCACTCTCCCTGTGCAGCAATGGCATGGAATTCGCCTCCGAGATGGTGATCAAGGCCAGCATTCGTGATCTGCGCCTGGCGGAGATTCCCACCGATCTGCGGCCGAACCCTCCAGGGCGTCGCCCCCATCTACGCACCTGGCGGGATGGATGGCGGCATCTGAAGTTCATGCTCTCCTTCAGTCCCCGCTATGCCTTCCTGGGTTTGGGTGCCTTGTGCCTGATTGGTTCGCTGGCGTTGTACCTAGCCTATGTGGCGGAGCTCTCGATCTTTACCGGCACCACATCGCTTCTGGTGGCTGGATTCCTCTTCTTTTCCGCCTGCGCACTCATCTCTGACTATGTTGCAACCCGCTTCTTTTTTGTGCGCCGCTATGGCCGTCATGTTGGCCGTGGTGGTCGCTTCATCGACCGCTTGCTCAGGTCGCAGTCGGGGATTGATCGTTTGCTGAAGGTTGCGGCAGCCTCCTTGTTGCTGGGCATTGTGCTGGTGATGATCGCTTCAAAGGCCTACCAGGCGTCACCGGCTTCTGCCCGGTATGTCAGCCAGGTGGCTTTTCTTGCCTCGATGAGCCTGTCAGTCGCGCTGTTTGCTTATTTAACTGGTGCCAAGATATCCACTCTGCTCGCATTTCAGGATCGTGAATTTTAGGATGAGCAGCCGCTTTCTGCTCTTCTGCGTGATTGGCGGCATCGCCTTTGTCGTTGACGCTGGCGTCTATCTCCTGCTCGGCGGCTGGCTGGATCATCCTCCCCTGCAGAAAGCCCTCGGATTCCTTGGCGGAGTCAGCACCACCTACCTGCTGAACAGCAGCTTCACCTTCCGTGCCCCGCTGGCGCTGTCGCGCTACGGCCTTTACGTGGTTTCTCAGGGTGCCGGCATGGTGGTGAACCTCACCGCCTTCCTGGTCTGTCTGCGCCTTGTGCCTGTGCTTGCTGCTCTGGTGCTGGCCACGCTGGCAGGGCTGAGCTTCAACTTTGTTGCGGCCAGGCGCGTGCTGCGCCGATCCGCGCTGCCTGCCCGCGCTGCACCCAGCCTGCCCACGAAAGGCTGAAACCCCTTGCCCTGCCTGAAATCTGGCCCCGCACTCCGCAAGCAGGCGGTGGTAAGGTGCCCACACAGGCAGGTGCGTTTCCCCATGCTCAAGCTGCTGCTGGGTGATCCCAATGCCCGCAAGCTGAAGCGCTACCAGCCCCTGGTGTCGGACATCAACCTGCTCGAGGAGGAGATCGCCCCACTCTCCGACGACGAGCTGCGCGGCCTCACCGGCGAGTTCCGCCAGAAGCTGGAGAGTGCCCGCGGGGGAGGCGGCGACAGCGAGGCGGTGCGGGCGCGTGAGCGGGCCGCGCTCGACGAGCTGCTGCCCCAGGCCTTCGCCGTGGTGCGTGAGGCCGGCAAGCGCGTGCTGGGCATGCGCCACTTCGACGTGCAGCTGATCGGCGGCATGGTGCTGCACGACGGCCAGATCGCCGAGATGAAGACCGGCGAGGGCAAGACCCTCGTGGCCACCCTGCCCGCCTACCTCAACGCCCTCACCGGTCGCGGCGTGCACGTGGTGACGGTGAACGACTACCTGGCCCGCCGCGACGCCGAGTGGATGGGCCAGATCCACCGTTTTCTGGGCCTCTCGGTGGGGCTGATCCAGCAGGACATGACCCCCCCAGAGCGGCGTGCCAACTACGCCTGCGACATCACCTACGCCACCAACAGCGAGCTGGGCTTCGACTACCTGCGCGACAACATGGCCACCGACATCGCCGAGGTGGTGCAGCGCGAGTTCCACTACTGCGTGATCGATGAGGTGGACTCGATCCTGATCGATGAGGCCCGCACCCCCCTGATCATCTCCGGCCAGGTGCAGCGGCCCCAGGAGAAGTACCAGAAGGCCGCCGAGGTGGCCGCCCTGCTGGAGCGGGCCGCCGAGCTGGGCAAGGACGGCATCGACCCCGAGGGCGACTACGAGGTGGACGAGAAGCAGCGCAGCTGCACGCTCACCGACGAGGGCTATGCCAAGGCCGAGCAGCTGCTGGGGGTGAGCGACATGTTCGATCCCGCCGACCCCTGGGCCCACTACATCACCAACGCCCTCAAGGCCAAGGAGCTGTTCATCCGCGACGTCAACTACATCGTGCGCGGCGGCGATGCTGTGATCGTGGATGAATTCACCGGCCGGGTGATGCCGGGCCGGCGCTGGAGCGACGGCCAGCACCAGGCGATCGAGGCCAAGGAGGGTCTGCCCATCCAGCCGGAAACGCAGACCCTCGCCTCGATCACCTACCAGAACTTCTTCCTGCTCTACCCCCGTCTGGCGGGCATGACCGGCACCGCCAAGACCGAGGAGGTGGAGTTCGAGAAGACCTACAAGCTGGAGGTCACCGTGGTGCCCACCAACCGCGCCCGGGCCCGCTCCGACTGGAGCGACCAGGTGTACAAGACCGAAGCCGCCAAGTGGCGCGCCGTGGCCGTGGAGACCGCCGAGGTGCACAGCTCAGGCCGACCGGTTCTGGTGGGCACCACCAGCGTGGAGAAATCGGAGCTGCTCTCGGCCCTGCTGGCCGAGCAGCGGATTCCCCACAATCTCCTCAACGCCAAACCCGAGAACGTGGAGCGGGAGGCCGAGATCATCGCCCAGGCCGGCCGTGCCGGGGCAGTGACCATCGCCACCAACATGGCCGGCCGCGGCACTGACATCATCCTGGGCGGCAACGCCGACTACATGGCTCGCCTCAAATTGCGTGAGGTGCTGCTGCCGGTGCTCGTGCGTCCCGAGGACGAGCACCGCCCACCGGTTCCGCAGCAGCGCAGCCAGGCCGCCGGCGGCTTCGGCAACGGCAACCGGGGGGCGGGCGGCGCCGGTGGCTTCCAGGCCCCCAGCGAAGCGCGTGCCATCGGCGCCCTCTACCCCTGCGCCCTCAGCCCCGACACCGATCAGGCCCTGGCTGACCTGGCCCGCGATCTGGTGAAGGCCTGGGGCGACCGCCAGCTCACGGTGCTGGAGCTGGAGGACCGCATCGCCCAGGCCGCCGAGAAGGCCCCCACCGATGATCCACGGATCCAGAGCCTGCGCGAGCTGATCGGCCGCGTCAAGGCCGAATACGAAGCGGTGACCAGGGCCGAGGAGCAGCAGGTGCGTGAGGCCGGCGGCCTGCATGTGATCGGCACCGAACGCCACGAATCCCGCCGCGTGGACAACCAGCTGCGCGGCCGTGCCGGCCGCCAGGGCGACCCGGGCTCCACCCGCTTCTTCCTGTCGCTGGAGGACAACCTGCTGCGCATCTTCGGCGGCGACCGCGTCGCCGGCCTGATGAACGCCTTCCGGGTGGAGGAGGACATGCCGATCGAATCCGGCATGCTCACCCGCTCGCTGGAGGGGGCCCAGAAGAAGGTTGAAACCTATTACTACGACATCCGCAAGCAGGTGTTCGAGTACGACGAGGTGATGAACAACCAGCGGCGGGCCGTCTATGCCGAGCGGCGGCGGGTGCTGGAGGGCCGCGAACTCAAGGCCCAGGTGATCGGCTACGGCGAGCGCACCATCGACGACATCGTCGAGGCCTACGTGAACCCCGACCTGCCGCCGGAGGAGTGGGATCTGGATCGTCTGGTGGCCAAGGTCAAGGAGTTCGTCTACCTGCTCGAGGACCTCACGCCCGATCAGGTGCGCGGCCTGTCGATGGAGGAACTCAAGGCCTTCCTGCAGGAGCAGATGCGCAATGCCTACGACATCAAGGAGGGCCAGATCGAGGCCCAGCGTCCGGGCCTGATGCGTGAGGCCGAACGCTTCTTCATCCTCCAGCAGATCGACACCCTCTGGCGCGAGCATCTGCAGGCGATGGACGCCCTGCGGGAGTCGGTGGGCCTGCGCGGCTACGGCCAGAAGGATCCGCTGATCGAATACAAGAACGAGGGCTACGACATGTTCCTGGAGATGATGACCCAGATGCGCCGCAACGTGATCTACTCGATGTTCATGTTCCAGCCGCGCATGGAAAGCACGCCGCCCGTGCCCAGCCGCTGATCAGGGCTGATCCCGCTGGCTGCGGTGCTTCTCCAGTTCCGCCCTGGCGGCCTGCAGGGCATGCCAGTGCTCCTCGGCCTGCTGCCAGTAGGGGCGGTGGTTCCGCTCTCCCCAGCGGCATTCCGGGCGCAGTTCCGCCATCTGTGCCAGCAGAGCGCCCTTCGCGGTGAGCAGCGGCAGCGCATCCTCCAGCTCTCGCATCCAGTGAGGTTCGCTGTCTCCGAAACTGAGGATTCCGAGTCCATGGCCGTTGCGGAGGCTGAGGCCATGGGTGTCGGGCCTGTCCAGCAGTTCCTGCCAGAGCTTCCAGACGCCGAAACCCCGTTCCCGCACGTTGATGTCATGGAACAGCAGCACGGCTCCAGGCCGCAGCAGCGGCTGCCAGGTCTCCAGATCGTGCCGCACGGCTTCGTAGGTATGCAGGCCGTCGATGTGCAGCAGATCGATGGCGCCAGGGGAGAAATGGCCAGCGGCCTCGTCAAAGCTGGAGCGCACCAGCCTTGAGCGGCTGCGGTGGTTGCGCTCCTGTTCTCGCAGCACCCGCTGGTACACCTCCTCGCCATAGGCGCCGGCGTGCTCGTCTCCCTGCCAGGTGTCCACGGCGTAGATGAAGGTCTGGGGGGAGAACGCTTCAGCCGACTCGCAGAAGGCGAAGAAGGACACGCCGTAATGGCTGCCCAGTTCCACGACGGTGTGGGGCTGCAGCCGATCCACCAGCCAGTGGGCCACGGGTACATGCTCCCACCAGGCTGACGGGGCCAGATAGCGCGGCAGCAGGCAGAGACTGCGCACAGTCATCAGGTGTCTCCGGGAAAGCTGCTGGCCGACCCGCTGTTGCCCGTGTCGTCGTCGGCAGGCAGGCAGGACAGGTCGATGGTCTGCATCGGCAGCCCGGCGATGCCGGCGTAGATCGCGGTCGACTCGCTGTGCAGGATCAGGGCATCGTGCTGCCAGTGCAACTGGCGATGCTCGGCCTGTGTGCCAGCCGCCAGCGACACCGCGATCGCGTAGTCGCCGGCTGCCAGCACCGGCAGGGTGAAGCGAAAGCGGGCCTGGTAGCGGCGGCCGGCCGGGATCGTGAACGTGGGATCCGGGTGGCTGAGACAGGTGTTGTCCCCGAGGATCGCCAGTCCACGCGCATCCTTGAGGATGAACCCCACGATCGGCTGGCGAATCGTACCTTGGGCCCGGGCCGTGATCGACAGTTCCACGAGTTCACCCCCAAGGGCCGTACGCAGGGGCTGACCGCTGGCCACGTCCATCAGCCGCACGCTCTCAAGGCTGGCTTCGGAGGTGCCGAACGAGTCGGACAGAAGCAGCGACTGCTCGAAGGGCACGACGTCGATCAGATTCGCCAGCCCCGAGCTGTTCCGCAGTTCCTGGCGGTAGTCGCGCCAGCGGGTGCTGTAGAGCTCCCCCTGATCGGCCGGCAGGGCGGTGGCACTCTGGCTGGGGGTCGCCTGGGGAGTCGCATCGGAACGGGTGGTGGAGCCATCCTGGGCGATGTAGAGGTCCTCCAGGTAGTAGTCACTCACGGTGGCGGCCTCACCGGCGAACTTGATGCTGCCCGCTTCCAGCAGGATGGCGCGATGGCAGAGGCTGCGGATCGCCAGTGTGTCATGGCTCACGAGCAGCAGGCACTTTTCCTCCCGCTGGCGGTTCAGGAAGCGAAAGCACTTCTGGTTGAAGAAGGCATCCCCCACGCTCAGGGCTTCGTCCACCACGAGGATGTCGGCGTCCACATGGGCCAGCACGGAAAAGGCCAGCCGTACAGCCATCCCACTGGAATAGGTCTTCACGGGCTGATGCACGAACTCACCGATGTCCGCGAAAGCCAGCACATCCTCAAGCTTGGCTTCGGTTTCCTCGCGGCTGAGTCCGAACAGCGAGGCATTGAGAAAGATGTTCTCGATTCCGGTGAACTCCGGATTGAAGCCACTGCCCAACTCCAGCAGGCCTGCCACCCGTCCGCTGGTGTGCACCTCGCCCTCGCTGGGGGTGAGCGTGCCGCAGAGCATCTGCAGCAGGGTGCTCTTGCCGCTGCCGTTCCGCCCGATCACCCCGAGCGTTTCACCCCGTCGAACCTCGAAGCTCACGCCTCGCAGGGCCCAGAACTCCCGGTAATACTGGCGACGACCCCGCCAGAGGGCTTGCTTCAGGCGTTGTTTGGGATTGTCATAAATCCGATAGCACTTGCCGAGATCCTGCACCCGGATCATCAGCTCGTCGGAGCCGGTGTTGACGGCGGCTGGGTTGGAGCTGGCGAGATCCCTGCCTGCTGTGGACGTGGTTGAGGTCATGGTGGCGCAAGCATCACATCACATCGGCAAAAGCCCGTTGGGCTTTTTGAAACAGGCGCAGGCCCAGCTCCGCCGCCAGGACTCCCAGCACAATACCGAGTACGACATACCTGGGCTCGGGCGCAAGTCCCTCAATCGCTACTCGCCGGGTCTGCTCGATCACCTGTGCCAGCGGGTTCAGCAGCAGCAATGGCTGCCAGCGTGGTGGCATGGCGGATACCGGGAAAAAGATCGGGCTGAGAAACATCAGCATGCTCACAGCCACCTGCACCACCTGACCAATATCGCGCAGGAACACCCCCAGAGATGACAGCAGCCAGGTGATGCCGAGACAGCCCATGATCAATGGCAGCCAGATCACTGGCAACCAGAGGAAGGACAGCGGCAACGCCTGAAAGGCCGCCACCTCGAACACCAGCAGGATCACCAGGCTTGTGAGCGCGTGAAAGGCAGCACTGCCCACGGCAACTGCCGCCAGGATCTCGAGCGGGAAAATCACCTTCTTCACATAGTTCGGGTGTGCCAGCACCAGAGTTGGGGCTCGATTGGCACACTCGGCGAAGAGGTTGAACACGATCAAGCCGGCAAACAGGTTCACCGCGAAAGCCAGAGGACCCTGATCTTCGAGGCTGCCCCAGCGCGACTGGAACACCTGCGAGAACACGAAGGTGTAGACCATCAGCATGAGCAGGGGCTGCAAAAAGCTCCAGCTCCAGCCCAGCAATGACCCCCGATAGCGGCCCAGCACTTCCCGCTCAGTGAGCCGCCACCACAGTTCATGATTGCCAGCCAGAACTCTCGGAAACCGTAACCACCGGATCGCGACAAGTTGCCGGAGTACCCCATGGCCCAGAGCCCGGGGCCAGGCGGTCAGCGCATGTCGGGCCATGGACCAACTGCGGGTGGCACCTGGGTTAGAGAAACCGGGCAAGATTCCAGCTGCTATTCATTAGCTTCTGCACTCTACCAGCGCTGGCTCGGCTTCTATCGCGGCTGAGCTCTCATGGCGTCGTGTTGTTGCTGCTCCTTGTTGTGGATGGACAGATGCCGGCTCCATGATCAAGTCATGGCGCCCGCTCAGGCCTGCTCTCTACTCCTCTGTGCCCAGGAACTCCAGAATCTCACGGTCGCGCAGGTTCTGAGCCAGGCCACCGCAGGGTTCGTGCACCGGCCGGCCGGCGGCCAGCTCCCGCAGGCAGGCCTGGGTGCGGGTCAGTTCGTTCTCCAGGGCGTCGATGCGCTCCATCAGGTTGCGGATCACCCGCGCTTCGGTGTCCGGCAGGGCCGAGTGGGCCAGGGGGTCCACCCGCACGCCGCTCTGGTGCACCACCCGGCCCGGGATGCCCACCACGGTGCAGTCCGGTTCCACGTCGCGCAGCACCACCGAGCCGGCGCCGATGCGGGTGTTGGCGCCCACCGTGATCGCCCCCAGCACCTTGGCGCCCGCGCCCACCACCACGTTCTGGCGCAGGGTGGGGTGACGCTTGCCGTGGGCCTTGCCGGTGCCCCCCAGGGTCACCCCCTGATACAGCAGGCACTGGTCGCCGATCTCGGCCGTTTCGCCGATCACCACCCCCATCCCGTGGTCGATGAACACCCCGTGGCCGATGCGCGCCCCCGGGTGGATCTCGATGCCGGTGAACAGCCGCCCGACCTGGCTCAGCAGCCGCGGCAGGATCGGCAGCCTCAGGCGCCAGAGGGCATGGCTGAGACGGTGCAGCACCAGGGCGTGCAGGCCCGGATAGCAGAGCAGAATCTCCAGCGGTCCGCGGGCGGCGGGATCCCGTTCCTGGATGATCGCCAGGTCAGCTCGGATGGCCTTGAACATGGGGGCATCCTGGCGGAGCCACCGCCGGTTTGACCGGGGGGCCCGCCGTCAGGCATGATCGCTGGGCCGGCGGGTCAGGCCGCCAGGCGTGCTCGGCAGTGACTGCCGGAGTCGCGGATGTAGCTCAGTGGTAGAGCATCTCCTTGCCAAGGAGAGGGTCGAGAGTTCGAATCTCTTCATCCGCTTGTCTTGATTCAGCCTGCTTCCGGTTCATTCGGCCAGCAGACCGATCTCCTTGCGCAGTTCGTCGATGGTGGCGGTGCCCAGATAGCTCTGGGCGCAGTGCACCACCGGCATGCGCATCAGCTGGCCGCGGTTCTGGCGCAGGCTCTGCTCCACCAGCGGCAGGCTGGGACGGTCGCAGAGCACGTGACTGGCGGCCCGCAGCAGGGCCAGCAGCCGGCTGCCGGTGTCGGGGCTGGCCGTCATCACCAGCAGCTCGTTGCCCCGCAGGCTGTGCAGGATCACCTCGGCGGCACGCAGGATGCCGGGGCTGATGCTCACCAGCCCCACGCAACTGCCGCTGCGCAGCTCCTTGAGCAGGTCGAGCTCGTGGCGGAAGTCGTTGAGGTCCACCGGCACCGCGCGCACGCCGTGGCGCCGGGCGATCTCCTCAACCGGCTGCAGGAAGTAGCGGCTGGTCACCACCGTGCCGTTGTTCGACTGCTCCAGCACGCTCTCCAGCTCCTCCATCGGCACCACCTCCACCGGCACCGCCAGGTTGGGGGTGAGTTCCTCGGCGATCAGGAGCGAGGCGCCCAGGTCCTCCCGCGGCGTGCTCACCAGCACGCGGGCGCCGCAGCGCAGGCGCCAGTCGATCTCACGGGTGAGCAGGTCGCGGGCCTGCTGCAGGGTGCAGCCGGCCTGCAGCAGGCCGTCCACGCTCTGGCGCACCTCCCGGTCGATGTCGGGCAGCACCCGGTGGCGGGGGCCCGGCGGCGGCTTGATCTGGCGCGGCTGCTGCTGGTTGCGCACGTAGATGCCCGAGCCGGCCATCGCCTCCACCACCCCGTCGGTCTCCAGCTGGCGGTACACCTTGCTGATCGTGTTGCGGTGCAGCCCCGTCTGCATCGCCAGCTGGCGGGTGCTGGGCAGGCGATGGCCCGGCGGGTAGTGCCGGGCCGCGATCGCGAAGCAGATCTGGTTGTACAGCTGGGTCGACGCGGGGATGTCGCTCTCCTGCTGGATGTGAAATCGCACGCCGCGCCGGGCCTGATGGTGTGGAGCTCACCATAAGGAGCATCCCCGGTGGGGACAATCCCTCTGTTGGCATACGAGCGTGTGCCGGTTGAGGGCCAGTCTCCCGGTGGTGGTGGGATTCCAGACTGGCCGCACCCCGGTGCCCCCGCCATGACCCCCGCTCCGTTCTCGGGATCCAACGGCGTGCAGGCCGGCTGGCAGGAGCTGCCGGGACCCGGCGGCCTCCGCCTGCGCTGCTGGTGGGCCCGGCCGGAGCGGCGGTCGCCCCGGGCCGCCGTGCTGGTGCTGCCGGAGGTGTTCGGCCTCAACGCCTGGGTGCGCCGTGTGGCCGAGCGCCTGGCCGCCGAGGGGTACGGCGCTCTGGCGATGCCGATCTTCGCCCGCACCGCGCCCGATCTGGACGTGGGCTACGACG